>JBKCES010000333.1:0-4289 GCA_046304295.1 Cyanobacteriota bacterium
CCATGCTGACGTAGAGGTCGTCGAAACAATCCGGGAACTTGGCCATGGACTCCGAAAGGTTGTTGCCCTGTTGCACCTCGGAGCTAATCCCCACCAGCGCCCGCTTCAGTTTCGGGTTGGGGCACTGCTCCCCCAGGACGCTCAGGCAACGGACAATGGCCACCCCAGCGTTGATCATGACGGAGAACTGTCGAGAAAAGACGGCTTTATCCTTAACGGTGACCTTATTGAGGAGATTTTCTAAAAACTCCAGGTTAATATCCCCCCCCGCCGGTTTAATGGAGCCGATGGCGGGGTATTGCTGTTTAAGGATAGTGCGGGCCTGTTCCGGGGACATGGCCTCAATTTTTTTCTTGAGAACCTTGCCGCTACTGTCTTTGACCTGGGCAACAAAGGTAGCCATCGGGAGTGCTCCGGGGGTTGGGAATGGGAATTGGGAATTAGGGGTTAGGGATTGGGAGTCAAAGTCCCTCTCCCAAAAAGCGAGAGGGATTTAGGGTGAGGATCAAAGGGGATTGTTTTATTTAAGAGAATAACCTCCCCCTGGGCATCCGTAGTTTTTCAGAGTCTTGACTAACGTTTCGCTCTGGCCGGCGCGCCCGCCGGAGCCGCGCTGGGAACCGCTCCGCCCACTAGGCGTTGTAGCTCGTCGGGTTTGCTAGCTTTGGATAGCCCTTCCTCTAAGCTGATGGTGCCGGAGACGACTAGGGTGGCCAGCGCCTGCTCCATGGTTTGCATCCCCAATTTAGCGCCGGTTTGGATGGAGGAATAAATTTGGGGCGCCTTGCCTTCCCGGATCAGGTTGGCGATGGCGGGGGTGATGACCATAATCTCCTGAACCATGGCCCGGCCAAATTCCCCCGGTTTCGGCGCTTTTTTCTTGACTAGGTTTTGGCTAAAGACCGCCAGCAGGGAGTTGGACAACATGGCCCGGATTTGGGCCTGTTGGTTGGCGGGAAAGACATCCAGCATCCGGTCAACGGTGCCCGCGGCGGAGTTAGTGTGGAGGGTGCCAAAGACTAAGTGTCCCGTTTCCGCGGCGCTGATGGCTAGGGAGATGGTTTCCAAGTCCCGCATCTCCCCCACCAGAATGATGTCCGGGTCTTCCCGCAGAGCCGCCTTGAGGGCGTTGGCGAAACTCTTGGTGTCCTCTCCCTTTTGGCGCTGGTGAAAGAGGCTTTTAATATTGGGAAAAACGTACTCAATGGGGTCTTCCACCGTTAAAATATGCTCCGCCCGAGTGCGGTTAATCAGGTCTAAAATCGCCGCCAGGGTGGTGGTTTTCCCTGAACCCGTCTGCCCTGTCACTAGGATCAAGCCCCTCGGACGCTCCGCCATCTCCCGGACAATGGTGGGCAGACCCAACTGCTCAAAGTTAGGAATTTTGGAGGACAGCGCCCGCAAACAGGCGGCGTAACAGCCCCGCTCTTTATAGACGTTGACCCGGAAGCGAGCCAGACCCTTGACCCCGTAGGAGCAGTCCAACTCCCAGCCCTGCTCCAGTTCCTTGCGCTGGGAATTGTTGAGCATACTGAAAATCAGCTTTTGGCTATCCTGGGGAGAGAGAATTTCGTCGTTAATGGGCCCCAGTTTGCCGCTGATGCGGAAATAAACCGGAGCGCCGGCTTGGATGTGCATATCCGAGCCGCCCATCTCCACCAGTTGCTCCATCAAGTCTTCGATAATGTATTCCACAGCCATAGGAACCGCTCCTCAAAAGCGCTGAACGTTGCGGGCGACTAACCCTTCCCCAGTGTAATCGCTCTTTTTCCCCTTGGTTAAGCCGGATCTGGGAAAAGTCTCTAGCGCTCTCCGTGAATCCCCCTAAATCTTCCCTTTACAAGGGGGACTTTGAAGGCCGGTTCCCCCCTTTCCAAGGCGCCGTACTGAGCTTGTCGAAGTAGGGGCTAGGGAGGATAAACCCAGAGCTTCGGTAAGGGTTACTCAACCTCGGCGCTGGTGATGATAATAGAAAAATCCCCTTTTGTAAGGGACTTTGATTTCCTTCACCCTCTCTTCTTATCCATGACGCCGGAAGAACTCACCCAACTAGCGGCCTCTAACGCCAAGGCCATCGAAGCTTTAACCCACGCCCTTTCGGAAGAGCGCCAAGAGCGCCGCCAGCGGGAGTCGGTCTGGGAACGAGACCGCAAAGGACTCTATGAACTCCTAGGACGTATCGCCCGAGCGCAGGCGGATTTTTATGCGACCCAGGCGGATTTCTACGATCGTTTTGATCGTCTGGAAGAGCGCCAAGCGAGAATAACAGAAATTCTGGATCGTCTAGTGCCGGGGGAGTAAATATAGCGCCGTCTCCCAAGAGCTGAATTAAAATTAGGGACGAACGGCGCCGGGTTTTGTCCCCCGTCCAACCGAGATAGTTTTACCGCTATGCCAGTTCTAAAGTTTTTAGTGACTTCTGTTGCCACCGCTGGGATTAAGCTCGTGAATAGCCTGATGGACGCTCGCTCTGCGGAACAAAATCGGAGTTGGCAAGAACAAGAAAATAGTAAACATAGAGAACACGCTGAAGAACTGCAAATCGCTCAGATGAAACTGGCGATCCTACAACAGGATCGGGCCTTTGAATTCCAGGGTCAGATGGCCGACCTCAGCCATGAACGGGCGCTGGAAATGGAAGCCTTTCGAGCTAAGGTCAATTGGGCTATTGCGGATCGCAATTTTAATTTTCAGAAATGGCAATTGGAGCAAGCCAGGCAACTACAGTATGAAATTTTGCAACGCCGGCAGGATTTTCAGCTCCAGGTCATTTCTAGCCAGCGCCAAAACGCCTTGGACATCCTGCGAGAGCGCCTACGGTCGGATCGGTCTCCGATTACGACCCTAGCGGTGGATTTACTGGAGAGTTCTTTTGATCACGAAGAACTGCCACTTAAAGTACTGATTTCACCCCCGACGGTGGATTTTGACAGTCATACCTCCCAAGCCAATCAGGCGGGCTGGGAAGCCTTTTTAGCGGAGGAAATTTTTCAATCTTTATCCCCTGAGTACTGGCATAATCCCCAGCGTCCGGTGCGTTTGTTGGATAAGGTTTGGGAAAGCAAAAAGCAAGGGGGCGGCGCCGCTCTGGAGTCCCTTTACGCTCAATTAAAGGCGATTCCTATTTTGGTGTTGGAGTCGGAAACCATTGGCGGAGACCAACTTAACTTTCGGCTCGGCTATTGGCCCGGCGGCAATGTGCCTTATATTCGTCAGACTTTACTGTCTGGCTGTCCCGTTTCCGAACTTTTGGCGGAATCAGCCAAACAAACGGCGCTTGCTTGGCGTCCAACCTTAGCAATCCTTGAGGAAATGGGAGAAACCGAGGCGGACATTCAACGCGTCGGCGGGGTCAAGTATGACAATCTCCGTCTTTACGACGCCGAAGCGGACAAGCGCCGCCGATATGAAGAAAGGGGGCTAGATTACCAGGCGTTAAATCTGGGCCAATCTTTCCAAGTCAGCGACGAGGACAAGAAAAATTTCTACCGCTTTTTGGCCGTCTGGCACTGTTTAGTCATCGCCACCTACGCCGATTTACTCTTTTTCCGGCGCTCCTGGGAAAATACGCCCCTCCTGCCCAGCTTGCTCCCCCATCTCCTAGCCCGCCATCAGAATAATCCCCTTCTGCCCCCCGAATTTTGGCAAGAACAAATTCCCCGCTTGATCCGGCAATACGACCAACTGTACGGTGAACTGGCGCCGGAGTTGCATCTGCTCAAACCGGACTTGCGTTTGCGCCTCGCCGCCTCGGTTTTGGCGTTGCCCCAGGAGTACCATTATTTAGCGCTGGATATCGGCGCCGAAGCCGTCGCAGATTGGTTAACGGCCAACGGCGTACCACAGGATAAGGTCTTTAACGTCAACAACGACGAAGATTCCGCCCTTCTCAAGGGCCTGATTTACCAAGAAGACGAAACCTTTTTAACGGCGCTGGCTTCTTTGATGGAAGGTCTCAACGGCGTCCCCAGTTTAGACCTCCAGAAGGTTCTGCAAATTAGTAGCTTACTGGTGGCTTGGCAATTTTTACGGCGCTGGGAACTCATTTCCGCCTTACCTCAGCCCAAATCCCAAGAACCATCGGCTCCACAGAAAGCGTCTTCCACAAAACCAAAAACAGACTCTGTCGTGGTTAAAATTAATGCCACCCTAGGGCGTGTCATCAATTACGAGGATTGACTTTTAGGCTATCATGTGCGTGGAAATTACTTGAGAGGATAACCAGCGATGATGATAAGACAGTACGCTTTAAGAGATGATCAGTGGGAACGAATCAAGGATTTGTTGCC
>JBKCES010000334.1:0-28105 GCA_046304295.1 Cyanobacteriota bacterium
CCCCCCATCCCCCTCCTCGCCCAGACTCAGCTAACCCCAGAGCAGGAACGGCGCCTGGCGGAAGCAAAAAAGCTCAACGATCAAGTGGTTGAAATCTACCAACAAGGAAATTACAGCACCGCCGAACCTCTCTACCAACAAGCGCTGGCGATACGGAAAGAAATCCTCGGGGAAAAGCATCCCGACACCGCCCAATCCCTTAATTAATTTAGCGGAGTTATACCGCACTCAAGGAAATTACAGCGCCGCCGAACCTCTCTACCAACAGGCGCTGGCGATTGTCAAAGAAGTGCTCGGGGAAAAGCATCCCTACACCGCCATTTCCCTCAATAATTTAGCGGCGTTATACTACTCCCAAGGAAATTACAGCGCCGGCCCCACCTTCCCCGGCGCCGACGCGGTGCAAACCCACATGACCAACTCTCGCCTCACGGACCCGGAGATTTTGGAAAGTCGTTTTCCCGTCCTGCTAGAGCGCTTCGCCCTCCGGCCCGGTAGCGGCGGCGCCGGTCGTTTTCCCGGCGGCAACGGCGTTATTCGTCAATTCCTATTCCGTCAACCGGTTACCGTTTCCATCCTCTCCCAACGGCGCCGGACAGTCCCCTGGGGATTGGCCGGGGGTCAGCCGGGACAACCGGGGGAAATTTGGCTAATTCGGGCGGACGGTCGGGAAATTCCCCTCCCCGCTTGTGGCAGTCTCTCTCTCGGCGCCGGGGAGCGGTTATTTATTAAAACGCCGGGGGGCGGCGGCTTTGGGGTGCCGGATCTCGGGTTGCCCCTTAAACGCAAGGCGGCGGGCCTGCTATAGTGTATCAGCGACTAGGCGACGCCAACCCCGGTAATCCTCTAAGTACAGAGCCTGATGGCTATGACTGATCCGACAAACTTTGACGAATTTTTAAGCGCCTTTTTTGGTCTTTTTACCCAAAAGACCTTTGCCGGCGCCGATTTTTTAAACTATCTGGCTCGCCCGGACGGGGAACGAAGCGGAGACGAGGCCGCCATTGTGGATATGGCGATCACCAGTCCGCTGTTAGGGTTATTGGGATTTGAGGCGGGAGAGCGGGTTTATAACCAACAGAAGCAAGACCTAAGCCGTCCTGATTTTGCGCCGAGGGATTCGGTCTATGGAACCTGTTTCATTGTGGAGGATAAGAGCACGTCTCTGTCCTTAACGTTCGATTTAGGGAACGCAAATAGTCATCTCTTCCAACTGCGGAGCTACTTAAAGGGGGTGAGTTTAGGTTGGTTAATCAATGGCAAGCAGTTAACCGCCTGGCAATTTGACAACCAAAACACGCCCAACCGACTGATTGACCTGGAGATTCCCGCCGCTATTCAGGAATGGAATCAGGGCGGTGCTTCGGCGCTTTCGGCGGAAACTCGACAGGCGCTTCAGGATCTTTTTGATTTATTTCGTAAGGAAACCTTTACCAGTCTGCAACGCTTAGAAGCGGATCTGGCTCTGGATGAACAGGCTTGGCGGGAGCAGGCGTTACCGTTGGGGAATGGCGGTAGTAATGAGAATATTTTAGTCGAGGCGTTGCAGTCTTTAGTCCTGGAACTTCAGCGCCATGCTCGGCGCTTGTTGGCTAATCATTTGACCCGTTATCAAGACTATCAAAATCGGAGAAACCGTATTACCGATGACGCCCCAGAGACGGCGCTTCAGGAAATTCAAAAACGACGGGAGCCAGTTTTAAAGACCCTCGCAGAGCAGATTCAACCCTTAGTGGATTTCAATAAAGACGATCAAGAAGGGATTGAGGCTATTTTCCAGCGCCTAGAGCAAGACCCTAAAGCCTATATTAGCGTCAAGGAAGTCTTTGCTGATGTTTTGGCAATTTTAACCCAAGCTTTTGAGCGCAAACACGCCAGCAGTGTTAAAAAGCCGAGAACACCATCGACGATAGAAAAAGGTTACGCTCCCCTAGACGATTTGCTGAAATCTTATATTGAAAAAGTGTTTGCTTGGCATCAACGGCAGGCGACCCTACGGCAGGATTATCGTCAAGATATTCAGGTTTACGACGACTACACAGTTTGGGCGGCGCTTTTGCAGGAAACTATGTTAGGGGGATTAGAGGAGGCGCAGAGACAAGACGAGTTTGCGTTGCAAGCGGCCTATGTGGTTTTTATTCGTTTATTACTGATTCGGGTCTGTGAAGATAAGGGCGTTTTTCCCCACCGCTTTGTCTCCGACGGCGGTCTCAAAAATTGGCAAGCGGTGATTGAGCGGTATTGGATTTTTGCCACGGGTAATCCTTATGATCCGCTGTTGGATATGGCCTATAATAACGCCCAAAATATTTACGCTCATTTCTTTACGGGACGGGAGTTATTTAACTGGTTTTTGTTAGACCGCCACCAGTTGGTAATGACGTTACATCAACTGAGCCGTTTTAATTTTGCCGGGGTGGATTCTGATATTGTGGGAACGGTTTATAGCACCTATGTTGACCGCAAGGAGAAGAAGGATAAGGGACAATATTATACGCCCCCGGAGATTGTTAATTATATTCTGGACGAGGTGGGTTATCAAACCGGCGCCGGCATTATCGGCGCGAATAAACGTCTGATTGATCCGGCTTGCGGTAGTGGTTCCTTTTTGGTGGAGGCGACGAAGCGGTTAGTGGCGACCTATAAGGATAAGGCAGAGCAAATTGATGATCCGGTCTCGGTTTTGGAGCGGGTGCAGAGTAATCTGTATGGCTTTGACCTCAATCCCTTCGCCTGTTATTTGTCGGAAGTTAATGTTTTAATGCAGGTTTTAGATCTGGTCAAACTGGCCCATGATCGAGGGCAAAGACCAACAATTCAACGCTTTCATATTTATAATGTGGACGCCCTAGCCCGACCCACCGGCGCCTATCGTTCCCTCCTGTTCAACACCTTGATCGCTCACGAAAACGATCAGGTGGATCAAATTAAAAGCCGTTCCCCGAATACGCCCTACGCCAATGGTTTCGCCTTTGTCGTCGCTAATCCGCCCTACGGCGCCGGTCTGAGCGAGAGTTATAAAGATATTCTTCGTAATGACTACGCTGATGTGTTTTATGGTCAACCCGATACCTACGTCTTTTTTATGAAACTGGGTATTGAACTGTTGGCAAAGGGCGGTAAATTCGGTTTTATTACGCCCAATACCTATCTCATGGGGAAAAATACCGCTACCCTACGGCAGGCGCTTTTAGACGCGGGAAAAATTGAGCAAATTGTGGATCTGCCCCAGGGCATTTGGCCCGACGCCGCCGTAGATTGCGTGTTGCTATTTTTAACCCAAGAGACTGATGAAAGTGAGCGTCAAAACCAAGACACTCAAATTAAGATCTTAGGGCTCCGGGATAGTCTCGATAAACTGACCCAAAAAATCTGGAGCGAGACCAGTCATCAAAAACAGTCTTTCTGGCTCCATAATTCCAGCTACGAGATCAATATTCGCTATGACAACCTGATTGAAAAAATTGAACAAGCCTGTTTAGCGCCGGTTAACGGTAACGGCGCTCGAAAAGAAGTTGTACGGTTGGGGGATGTCACGGAAAGCTCTAGAGGAATTGAGCCTTATCATACAAAAGAAGAAAGTCGTTTAGGAAACTATATTAAGTTTGAAAAAGATCTGACTGAAAACGAGAGACACTGGAAGCTTCTATTAGATGGGCATGGGTTTGTCGGCAGATATGAACTAAGAATATCCCAGTTTAAGCCACACTTAAATTATGGTAACTGGCTTTACTGTCCTTATGAGCCAAAGTATTTTGAATCTCGCAAAATAATTCTTGTCCGCTTAAGGAATAAATCTTTGCGTAGAAGACTTATAGCGACATTCGATGAAAATAGAGTCTATATTCGTGACAACTATAGCAGTATCATAGCGGGTCGAGATGATTTTAACTTAAAATATTTATTGTCTCTTATAAATTCTTCCGTCTTAAATTTTTGGTATCGCAGGCATTTTGATAATGTCAACATCAATCCCAAGCAATTTCGGCAACTGCCCATCTACCCCGCCGATGCGCAAACCCAGGCGGCGCTGATGGAAAAAGTCGATCGGATTCTAGCCAAAAACGCTGAACTTAACGCCTTTCGAGAACAAGGTTACACCATTCGTCAACAACGGAACGGCGCCGTTCTAATCGAAATTCCCTACGACCAACTCCTAACGGAAGTTCAGCGACAGAACCCCAACCTGTCCACCCTAAACCTCTTTGACGCCAAAGCCGCCGGGTTATTAAGCATCCCCGGACGCTGTAACCTAACGGTCTCCCTTGGCAAAAATATCTATATCCCCGAGCGCTATCCCACCAGTATTGTCCTCAAAAATAACAAACTCTGGCTTGTGGTCGAAAATGAACAAATTCGGCGCTATCTTCTCGGGTATTTAAAACTGCCCCAGTGGCAAGGTAAAACCTGGGACGAAATCAAAAATCAAGCCGTTTTGCCCTACGAAGCCGAAGACCTAACCCTCTTTTTTGCCGCCGAACAAGAACGGCTCCGGGAAATTCAGACCCTACTGGATGAGGTCGCCCGCATCGACGCCGAAATTGACGAACAAGTCTTAGATCTCTACGGAATCACTGATCTTAAGGATCGTCAACGTATCTTAGGAAGCGCCGCCGGCACCGAAGAAGAAACCGAAGAGGCGGATTATAGCGAGTCTAAATTCTCGACCCCCTTGTAAGTAGAACTTGTAAATTGTCTTGAACTTCTGCTAACTCGGCGAATGTGGGTTTAGTAACTGGCATCTGTCAAACGGATCGCCGCTAAAATCTCATCAGCGCCGTGGCCAAGGAGTTTTTGGGCCAGTTCTTGACCAATCCTATCGGCGTCGGCGCAAGCACCGCTGAGAGTATCTTTAAGGACTTGTTGACCGTCGAGGCTGGCGACTAAGCCCGTTAAGGTTAATTGGTCGCCTTCAATAACCGTATTGACCCCAATGGGCACCTGGCAACCGCCTTCTAACTGTCGTAAAAAGGCCCGCTCCGCTAAACAGCGGTCTCGGCTAGGGATATGCTCCAGAGTCTGCAAGAGTTCTAAAACGGCGCTGTCCCCGGCCCGACACTCGATCCCCAGGGCGCCTTGACCTACGGCGTGGAGGGAAATCTCCGGGGGAATAATTTGGTGAATCCGCTCCCCAAAACCCAGGCGCTGGAGGCCAGCTACGGCGAGAATGATGCCGTCATAGTCCCCCGCGTCTAATTTCGCCAAACGAGTATTAACATTGCCCCGCACGTCTTTAAAGGTCAACTGGGGAAAATGGTGCCGCAATTGGGCCAAACGCCGTAAAGAGGATGTGCCAATGACGCTCCCCGGAGGCAGGGAAGCCAGATCTTTGCCCAAATGTTGAGCGTTTAAGACTAAAGCGTCTGCGGGATCGACCCGTTCGGTGACGCAACCCAGAATTAAGCCCTCCGGCAGGCGGGTGGGCAGATCCTTGAGGGAATGGACGGCGAAATCCACCCGCCCCTCCAGCATGGCGTCTTCCAATTCCTGAGTAAACAGGCCCTTGTCGCCGATTTTAGCCAGCGCCACATCCAGGATTTTGTCCCCCTGGGTGTTCATGGTCTCCACTTCAAAGCGGCGCTGGGGGAACTCTCTCTGCAATTCCCCCTGCACCCAATGGGTCTGGACGAGAGCCAGTTGACTTTTGCGGGAACCAATGCGAACGGGGCGGTCAGGGGAGGAAACGGTCATGGCTAAGGCTGAAAAAGAGCGCTTCTGCCTAGCTTACCACTGCCTTTGACCCCTTTTAGCGGGAAAGATTCACCGGCATCCGTTGGGGGCGAACTTCCACTTCCGCCGGCGCAATCAGGGAGCGCCCGGTCATTTCCGGGGGTTGGGGCAGTTGCAGGATTTCCAGAATCGTCGGCGCAACATCGGCCAGACAGCCCCCTTCCCGCAGTTTGACATGGCCGCCGTGGCCAAGGATTTTACGCCCTTCCCCTTCAATGAGCAGAAAGGGCACCGGGTTGGTGGTGTGGGCCGTCCAGGGGTTGCCGTCTTCGTCGCTCATGTATTCGGCGTTGCCATGGTCGGCAGTAATCAAGACCGTTCCCCCCACCCGGGCGGCGCTGGTTAAAACTTCCCCCACCGCCTGATCCACCGTTTCGATGGCTTCGATGGCGGCCTCTAACTTGCCGGTGTGCCCCACCATGTCGGGATTGGCGTAATTGACCACAATCAAAGAGTACTTCCGGCTAGCCAGGGCCCGACAGACCGCTTCCGTCACCTGGGCCGCCGACATCTTCGGCGCTAAATCATAGGTGGCCACCATGGGACTCTGAATTAACTCCCGGTCTTCGCCGGGAAACGACGCCTCTAGACCGCCGTTGAAGAAGTAGGTAACGTGGGGATATTTTTCCGTCTCGGCGGCGCGAAACTGGGCCAAACCGGCGTTGGCGATAATTTCCCCGAGAATATGGTCTAAGTTTTGGGGCTGAAAGGCTACCTTCGCCGGCAGACGGGGGTCGTATTGAGTCAGGGTGACAAAATCCAAGGGTTGGATTAACCGGCGCTCAAAACCGTCAAAGGTTGAGGTCAGAAAAGCTGAGCAAAGTTCCCGGGCCCGGTCGGGGCGGAAATTGAAGAAAATAACGCCGTCTCCGGCTTCCACAGCGCCGGGGGCAATGCGAGTGGGAAGAATAAACTCGTCGGTGATGTCCTGGGCGTAGGAGTCCCGGATGACATCCAGAACCGATTTGTCCGCTCCGGCGCCGTCCTCGGTCAAAACCCGATAGGCCTTTTCCACCCGGTCCCAGCGCCGGTCTCGATCCATGGCGTAATAGCGACCGCTGAGGGTGGCGATCCGGCCCATACCCAAACGATCCAGATGGGCTTGGATTTTGGCCAGGGCGTTAACCCCTTCCGTGGTGTTGGTGTCCCGACCGTCGGTGATGGCGTGGACGCAGACATCCCCTAGCCCTTGGAGTTTCGCTAAATCCAAGAGACCCAGGAGATGGTCTAAATGGGAATGGACGCCGCCTTCCGAGCAGAGACCGATTAGATGGAGTTTCCCCCGGCGCTGGCGCACGTCCTGACAAACCGAAACCAATTCGGGATTTTCAAACAGGGAGCCGTCCTCAACTGCGTCGCTAATGCGAACTAATTCCTGGGGCACCACCCGCCCGGCGCCGAGGTTCAAGTGCCCGACTTCGGAATTGCCCATCTGTCCTCTCGGCAAACCGACGTCCTTACCGGAAGTGTTAATCAAAGTCTGGGGGTAGGTCGCCAGCAGACTATCCATCACCGGCGTTTTTGCTAAAGCGATGGCGTTGGCTCGGTCGTCGGGTCGGTAGCCCCAACCGTCTAGGATAACCAACACCACAGGAGAGACCGGCGCGTGTGCCATTGTTTTTTCCCCATTACGATTGAGAGCCTGATTATGACCCTAGATAATAGCATTGACCTTTGCCTCTGGCGCAATTTTACGGCGCGGGACTTAGCTCGGGCGGATTCGCCGACCGCCGTCCCTGTAGGCTGTCTGGCGCTTCTCCTCAAGGTTGAGGTCGAGAACATCTCAACCCTTGCAATTGGTATTTTTTAACTGAATTCTCGGATCGGTTAAGGAAACGCCGCCCTGGAGTCCTCGTGTCAAGACCAGTGAACTCTGAAATTTCTCCGCGCTCATTTCGACATTACTGACTCGTGTTTAAGAACTTCCAGTAAAAAAACTAATTTGACATTCCGTCGAACTTGAAAATTTCTTATTTTTGGGTGACCACAAACACCAGAAAAAGTGAGTGAGATCACGGCGGATCTCGTTTTTTTGGGTTACTGTATTAACTACAGACTCTTACCTAAGTATCTGGCAGACAATCCTCCAAAGAGGTTGGTGGTTTCACAGAGGAAGGGTGTCAGTTGGTTAAGATCCCCGAAAACGCCGCCCGGCCTTCCTTTAGGAAAAAAGCGTCTCTAACCCTTAATCTGCAAGGATTTTGGGTTCTAAGGGGCATTGTTTAGTTTTTTTACTAACCCCGTCTTGGCGGCAATTTTCTGTTTTTTCTCAAAGACATCAATTATATAAATTACAATACTATGTTCTTACTGTCAATCCCTTAAGGTCAAATTCTTGTTTTAACCGACCCTAATGATCAATCTTCTTAGGAAGTCAAGTCATTCAGTACAAATCCAGTTTTTAGTCCTTGCCTACTCCAGATCCACAATGAGAAAGATTATGATAACTGTTCCCAAAAAATGGATAACCCTCCCTAGGGCAGCCGCCATCCTCTTGGCACTTCGGCGCTGGCGCTCCCCCGCGCCCGGCTATACCTTGGCGGAGGTAATGGTCACCCTGACGGCGCTGGGGGTTTTGTCCGCCATGGCCATGACCCTCAAGCCTTGGTATGAGAATCCCTTGGCAGACAGTCAGAGCCGTCTGGCGGGGGTGGTTCGACTGGCCCGTCTCCGGGCCATGTCCACCACTTCCACTTATCGGATTCTGCCGGACGCCGACAATCCGACGGCAAAATTAAAGGTCGAGTACGCCGAAGCGGGCAGTTGCGAGGCCTCCGCTAAACTAACAACAGATATCCTGTCCACTGATACTAATCTCCAAGTGGACGACATCGAGGGATTTGCCATTGGCGACAAGGTCAAGGTCGGCACGGACTCCTCCAGTAACTTTATTTTATCTATTAACCCCGACGCCTCTACTCTGACTCTGGGCAGTCCTGTCGGCACGGATCAAGCGGTCGAGAGTATGGTTAGAACCATCAAATCTTGGCGCCGGGACGCCAGTTTTGACGAGGAAACCCTGACCCTTCAACCCTCGTCGCAACAACCTCAAATTACCCTTAGTGCCGTTGTCGGGGGGATTCCCTCTCCTGTGCCTTTGAGTACGTGGTCTATTTGTTTTAATAGCAGGGGATTTGCGACGATTTATAAGGGATCGCAAATTTTAAAAACTGGCAATCTTAACTTGTTCTTGACTAACGCCTCCTCTGCGGAAAATGCGAAAATTACCGTTTACTTAGGAGGTGGACTGAAGATTTCTCAAGCTTCGGCACCCTAGGGGATCTGGTCAGGAGCATCTCACTTTTGTAATCTGGACGGGCAAGATGCCTATCCCACAGAAAATAATTCGCTTCGTTAATTTTTATTTGTCAAGCCAGTCAAATTTGAGGATTCCGCCATGAGCCTATTACGCCCACTTTCCCTTAAAAGACTCATTAGAAATTCCGCTCCCAAGGGATTTACTCTAACGGAAAATCTCGTCGCTCTAATGATTCTCTCCATCACCTTAGCGGTGATGTTTCCGGCTTTCTTTTCCCAAAGTATGGAAAGTTCCAAAAGTCGCAGACTTTCGGGAGCGGTCACGGTCGCTAACAGCACCCTAAACGATTTCAGAAGAATGACTCTCGACGAACTGGACACCCAATTGGGCGAAACAACCGAAGAAAAAGAGCAATTAGGTTTCAAGTATCAAGTAACTCGCTATGTTTGCACCGAGCTAACAAATACTAGCGATCCTGGTGGCACTTGCTCGACGGCGCCTAATAATCAAATTCGCAAAATTCTAGTCAAAATTGAGGTCAATAATGAACCGGTTTATAACGTGCAAACAGCTTTTACTCTTCTATAAAATTATTAGCAAAACAGGTCGTTTCCAAGGTCTCACTTTGCTGGAGTTAATTGCAGGGGTCGTTATTGGCGGCATCTTAATTCAACTCGCCTATTTTGGTTTCTCCCTTAATCGACAGATTTACCTCAACGACGCCAAGCGAAACGAAGTCGATCAAACCCTAAAGTCGGCGTTTGATCTGATCGGGCCCAGTATCATCCAGGCGGGGCAGGGAGTGGGTTCCGATCCCAAATTCCCGGTGATTACTATTACGAATCCCAACGCCGACGGCGATAACGCCATCACCATTACTCAGTTATCCTCGACGACTAAACTACCGGTCTGCGGGAATATCAGCGCCGGAAGTCTGACGGCTATCACTGTCGTGGACACCACGGCGACTCCCCCCATCGCCGCTTGCGATTTAGTGGACGGTAATGCTAACGGCGATCCAGATAATGTCGCCATCTGGCGAAATTTACGCCTGAGCAATCAGGGAATCCTAACGATTAGTCTTTACGACGGCGCCGGCGATTTAAAAGAATTGCAATACACCGGCGAGAAATTTTACGACAGCGGCGGCGCGGAAATTACCGGGACGCCAGCGCCGGGTCAAGTGGCCAGAGTAACGCTAACGGTGAGCGGGACTGTGTCGACGAACTATACGGCGGGGAGCGCCGCGCAACTTTTCCTTTTAGAACGAAGAACTTATCGACGAAATGGAGACGTTTTAGAAACCCGATTAAATAACAGCGGCGCCTGGAGCGGTTTGGTTAACGGTATCGGGCGATTTCGGGTGACAGCGACGGTCAGGCAGGGCGGGACGAACTCGACTTGCACAATGATTGACCAGACCCAAGCCCCCCCTACTGCCTGCGCTCCCGCCCTCGGTCAAACCTACGAGTGGTCCCAAATCTACTCCATCGAGGTTTCCGTCAAGCCCAAGGCGCTGGCCGATAACGAGCCGGGATTAACGAAGGGGCTGATCGACGCCCTCAACAGTCTCGAAGAAACCCAAAGTTTTTATCCCCGGAATCTACTTAATTTTTAAGCGGATGTTTGGCAAGTCCTTAGCTCTATCCCCCCTACATCCGCGTGAGTTTGATATTTTTTCCCCCCTTACTACGGGGGGTTTGGGGGCATCAAACCAGAGTGCCAACCCTGACGAAACATTCTCTAATTTGTATTACTTATTTTTTTCTTTACCCCATTAAACCTATGTTGACTCGTCCTCATTCCCAATCCCCGACCCGTCTCAGCCTGATTTTTCTCTACAAATCCGCCGCCCAATCCCCCTGCGGCTCAGTTCTTTTCCTAGTGACGGCGCTGTTAATCGCCCTATCTGGTCTCTTTGTGGCCTATTCCATCCTCGCCAAAGTCCACAGCCTCTCCGTCAAATCCAGCGCCAACAGCACCAGCGGTTTTTACAGCGCCGAAGCCGTCCTCAATAAACGGGCGGAAAGTCTGCGCAATATTTATTTCAACTACGCCCAGCCCACCGGCAGTAGCCCATCCTCCTTAACCGCTTGCTTCACCGGCGGCGGCAGTTCAGGGAGCGGCGACTACGCCTGCGAATCTGAAGTTTTTGCGGCGCCTAATCAATCAATGTCTGAAATTGCCGCCTACAGCTATGTGGTTCCGGACAATAATGGTTTGCCCATTCAAGGCAATGTACCCCTCGGCGAAACTTTCCAGGGCTTGAATATGCAGGAATATCGTTACACTATCAACGCCATTGCTAAAAAAGATCAAGCGACGCACTCCGCCACGAATCAGGTGATTACTAAGGCGCAGTTGGTAGTGAAAGCGAGGTTAATCCCCATGTTTCAGTTCGCCGCTTTCTACGCCAACGACTTAGAAATTCTGCCGGGGCCGGCGATGACCTTAAGCGGGCCGGTACATACCAATAAAAGTCTTTATCTAGGGGCTGATAATACACTGACAATCAGGGGACAAGTGACTGTTGCTAGCAATCTGTTCAACAAGCGTAAAAACAACAACACTACTTACTCTAATGGTAAGGTCAAAATTGACAACCTCCTAGCGGTAGCCACCAATCTTCTCTTTGGAGGGACCGGGAGCACGAGTCCAACCACCAACGCCATGAATCCCGCCAATGTCTCTGCCACCTGGGGCAATCGCGTCAATTTGGGCATCCAGGCTCTCTCGATTCCTGCCATTAGCACCTTAAGCGCCAGTGGCGATTTTTACAATAAAGCCGATCTTCGCTTCGAGTACCAACCCCCGGCGACGGCCAACACCACAGTGGCGACTTCTCCCAACCCAACCCTAGTTCCCTTCGCCGTGACCGCCATTAAGCGGGACGCAGATGCCAATCCCATCTCGACAACGACGCTTGGGGAGGGGCAACTGAGGAGCCTGCGACAACCGGTGATGATCCCTGCCAGCTACGGTTTCTGCTCGGCGGCCGGGGCGGTTAATCCCGGCGTTACCCTGACAACGGCTCAACAAACCGCCGTGGCTAACGCCTTATACGTGGCGATGGTCTCCCAACCGGGGATTATGGCCTACGATTCTAGCCATCCGGCCAGCGCCGTCTTTGGCGCGACTAATTTGGCTTTAACCTCCGGCTTGAAAACAACCTTAAATGCTTTAATCGATAGTGATCCGGCCCTGAGCGGTCTTAGCTCTGACAATAAAACAACACTAAAAAACGCTTTAGGAAGTGCTAGCGCCACCCCTCAGTCCATCGCGGCCTTGGATAATCGTTGCTTTGTCGGCGCTCCCCTTCAGGACAGCGGTCGCAACAAAGCTAACAATGGGAGCGGTCAATCTGACCATAAAGCCCCCTATCGTTTTTTCAATGATCGCGAGAATCGGGAAATGCGTTTATTGCAAATCAACCTCGAAAGTCTCACCCTTTGGAATAAGGTGGGGCGCTATGTGACCTTTACCTCCGGCGCCGTTACCAACAACAATGGTGGCCAAGGCTACAGCGCCGATCAACTCCTTTTTAACACTGCGCCCGCAGACAACGCCGCCCCCGCCAATTCTTTCCAACAGTTGGGTCTAGCCGCGTCGGATCTCAGCAACGCCGGGCTGGTCATGCACGCCACCATTAATCAAACCTCCTATACGTCCGCCGCCGGGAACACAAGCCCCTACGGATTCGCCCTCATTAAAGCCCAGCAAATGCCCGGTCTGGCGGAAGTCGGCGCCACAACAGATCCCACCGGCTTAACGGTGGTCAGCGACCAAGCCGTTTACATCCAGGGCGACTACAACACCCTCAACTGGCAACCTGCTAGCGTTTTGGCCGATTCCCTCAATGTGCTCTCCAAGGCTTGCTTAACCTCCAATGTCACGATTAACAAAAACGATGGTGTGAATTGCACTGGGGTTACTGGCAATGAAGTCGTCGCCGACCCGACGACGGTGAACACGGCCTTTCTTTCAGGCACCGACATCACCAACTCTACCGCGACCCCCGGATATAATGGCGGTCTAGAGAACTATCCCCGGTTTTCGGAAAACTGGAGCAATAAAACTCTGATCTACCAAGGCTCTTTTGTCAGCACCGGCACCCCGGAACATGTCAGCGGCACTTGGAGCAACCAAGCCTACAATGCCCCCCTCCGGGTTTGGGACTACGATACCCGCTTTAACCTCGCTAAAAACTTGCCGCCCTTGACTCCCCGCTTTGTCTTCCTGCGACAGGAGGCCTTTAGCCGCAGTTTTAACTAGCCGTTTCAACTAGCGGATTTACCCCAGACAAACCTGGGCGCCGGCAATCCCAGATCCAGCGCCCAGGTGAGGGGCGAACAAAGAAAGAGGGCCCAAAACGGCGCCGCGGACAAGTGAGCACCGTAACGGAGCGTAAAGGTTAAGCTGGCAAGAGTTAAAGCCCAGAGTGCTCGTCCCCAGGGATGGTCGGGGGTGGAGCGGGGATCGGAAATCATAAAAAAGGCGAAAACCAAGAGACTGCCGCTCTCTAAATGACGCCAAGCGATGGCGCCGGGCCAACCGAGCCAGAGGGTTCGGGCCCATTCAAGGGCGCCGTAACTCCCTAAAAAAACCGCCGTGGTCTCCCAGCGCCCGACTTTACCTAGGATCAAGCCCCCGGCGCCGAGGAACAGGGCCGCCAGCCAGGGGGCGTTACCCCATTGTCCCGGCGAAACCCAGGCGTCCCGGCTCAGGATTAGGGCGGTCATAATGCCGAAATTGGCAGGATTAAAGGCGTGTTTAGCGTCAATTTTCAGGAAAAACTTACTGGCAATGGCCGCGGCGCCAGCGAGGAGGAGAGTCGGCCAATGATTAGCCCGGAGGAGTAGAGATAAACCTAGGGCGGTAATGACGGCGCTTTTTAGACCCGGCGCAAGGAAAATGCGGGACAATTTACCAAAATCTTCTATCTCTGCCAGGGGGACTTTGAAGCCAGTTCCGGTTCCCCCCTGATCAAGGCTATCGTGTACACAGATCTCGGTTAAAGACTCAGTTTTAGGCTGTATCCCCCTAAATCCCCCTTTGCAAGGGGGACTTTGAAGCCCGGTTCCCCCCTTTCCAAGAGGAGCTAGGGGGGATTCTGACATTTGTGCATACACGGTAGCCTTACAAAGAGGGGCTAGGGGGGATGCCGACACTTTGGTATCCACAATATCTCTTAGCCAGGGGGAAAGGATGGACATCAACCCGGTCAAAACCCCTTGGCTGAGACCACAGACCAGCACCAATTCCAATAGGGGCCAGCCGGAATGACTCCAGCCCCTAGTCCCGACCCCCAACGCCCAAAAGGACAGCAGAAAGCCAATCTGCCAATGGCGGGGATCGGCGCTTAGTTTATGGATGTTAAAGCTAAAGATTGCCATAGACCGGAATGGCGGCGCCCCGCAGATCCCCCGCCGCCTCCGAGGCTAAAAAGCAAATGACTTGCCCCAAAGATTCGGCGCTGACCCAATCCCCGGCGCCCATACTGTCGCGATTAGTGGGGGTGTCGATGACGCTGGGAAGAACCGTATTGGCGGTGACATTGGTTCCCTTTGTTTCAGCGGCGATCGCCTGAGTGAGGGCGATGACGCCGGCCTTCGCCGCGCAGTAGCCCGCCAGTTGGGCTCCGGGTTCCCTGGCTCCCTTGGAGCCGACGGTAACGATGCGGCCATAGTTATTTGCGAGCATTCCCGGCAGACAATATTTACAGAGTAAAAAAGTCGTTTCTAGGTTTAAGGTAAACAGCGCCCGCCAATCCCCTAGGGAAAACTCAGGGGTCGGCCCCATATTAAACCCCCCCGTCAGGTGAATGAGGACGTCCACCCGGCCCAGATCTTGGATTAACTGGGCCACGGCGCTTTCCTGGGTTAGATCCGTTTTCACAAACCGAATTTTAGCGAAATCCTCCGGAGAGAGTCGGGTCTTGAGGGGAGCTAAACGGTTTTCCTGACGGTAGGGGATCGTCACCTGACCGCCCTGGGCGAGGACAAGGGGCGTCACCCCCAACCCTAAACCCCCGGCGCCGCCGCTGATCAATACATTTTTTCCTTGCATGGCTCAACCTCAATCGGACTACAATGGATTGGCAAGAATGGGAAGCTGGGAACGATTCTGCTGGAGATTCTGAGCAGTAGCGCTTACGCGGATGATTAGCCCTCACATAACTTTCTGATTCGACCCTCCAGTTAGCCTGTTTCCAGCCTACCTACGCCTACTCGCCTCCACACCATGTTAATCTGCCCGCAGTGTAACTTCGAGAATCCCAATCGCAATAATTTTTGTCAAAAGTGCGGCGCCTCCCTCACCCATCATCCCTGCTCCGCCTGCGGCGCCGACGTTCCCTTTACCGAGCCGTTTTGTCCCAGTTGCGGCGCCGTGGCTGGTAAACTCCTCACCGTTTTAACCCGGAATCCGGCGCTGGGGGAGTCTTTTTCTGTGGAGCAGACGACTCTCTACGAGCGCTGTATTGATATTGGTCAGCGCTACCGTCTGCTAGCGCCGGAGCGGGAACCCGCCCTCCAGTCCCTCGGCTCCGGTTTGTTGCGGGGCCAGATTGTCGATTGCCAGCCCCTGCAACCCTCGATTTTAAAGGTGCTGTTCGCCCAACAGGCCGAGTTTTTAAGCCGCCTACCGCAACTTGAGCCAGAGGCGATTCTGGAAGACGCCCAGTGGCAAAACCTCGGGTTACCGGCTGTAGCCATTCCCTACCTCCAGCGCCGGGAACTCTGCCCGAAAATCCCAGAGATCTACGACGCTTGGCGGGAAGGCGATTTGGAAGTGATGCTGTTGGAGGAACGTCAGAGTTGGCCCCGTCTGGATGAACTTCTAGCCAAGGAAACCGTTCCGCTCCTGCAATTAGCTTTCTGGCTCAATCAACTGCTCCTGCTCTGGCAAGCCCTCGCTCCTCATCATCTGGCTCAAAGTCTCTGTGTGCCCGACAATATCCGCCTCGACGACGACCAGCATATCGCTCTAGCCCAACTGTACTCCGACCTAGACTTGGCGCCGAAATTGGAAGATTTTGCCCAGACCCTACAGGGTCTCTTTACTCAGGTTCCTCAGACGGTTCCCGAAGAATTTTCGTCCCTACTGCCCCCCCTTTGGGGAAATCCCCCCGCGGCGCTGGCGGACATCTTTCCCAAAATCGCCTACTTTGTTCAACATCTGGAACCGACGGAACCCTTAGACGAGCAAGGGGAGGGCTTTCCTGAATTTTGCCTTGAGGACCTAGACGATCTAGAGGAAGAATCCCTCCCCGGCGAACTCCTCAACACGGCGCCGGAGCCGAATCGAGTCAACAACCCGGAAGCGGACGATATTCCCACCGCTGTTTTACCCATGCAATTGGTGAGCCTGATGGATGCGGGCTACACCGATCGGGGACGTAACCGTCCCCACAACGAAGACTATTTTGGTATCCACACCCGGGTGGAAGTTCAGCGCAACAACCACGGCAAACAAGTGCAGGCCCAGGGACTTTATATCGTCTGCGACGGCATGGGAGGCCACGCCGCCGGGGAGGTAGCTAGCAAACAAGCCGTCACCACCCTCCAGACTTTTTTTCGCGACCATTGGCGGGGGCAGTTTCCGACACCCGCAACCTTGACGGAAGCCATCGCCCAGGCCAATGATGACATCTACGGCGTCAATTTAAACAACGCCAGTTCCGGGAGCGGCCGCATGGGCACCACCCTCGTCATGGTGCTGGTGCAGGACACCAAAGTGATGGTGGCCCATGTGGGGGACAGTCGTATTTATCGCATCACCCGTAAGGGCGGGCTGGAGCAGTTAACCGTCGATCATGAAGTGGGACAACAGGCTATTCAAAATGGGCTAGATCCGAAAATCGCCTATTCTCGCCCCGACGCCTACCAACTGACCCAGGCCATCGGCCCCCATGACAGTAAGTTTATTCAACCCGACGTGCGGATTTTGGAAATTGAAGAGGATTCTTTAATCTTTCTCTGCTCCGACGGAATTTCCGACAATGATTTAGTGGAAGAAAATTGGGAAACCTATCTCCTGCCCCTGATTAGTTCTAGCCAAGACCTAGAGCGAGGCCTACGGAAATTGATGGAGTTCGCCAACGAGTTCAACGGCCATGACAATCTCACCGGCGTTTTAGTCCGTCTCAAAGTCCGCCCCCAAATCCCCGTCGATGTCTGGTAAGTCCGGCGCCGATTGCCGATAAGATAGGGAAATCCTAATTTTGCCAACCTTTCCCAGGACACTTCCCGCTATGCCCCAACAGGCCGTAGGCGTTATCCAAACCCTAGGTTTTCCCGCGGTTCTCGCCGCCGCCGATGCCCTGGTTAAGGGCGGTCGAGTGACGCTGGTTTATTACGATTTGGCGGAGCGGGGCGAATTTCTGGTGGCCTTTCGGGGGCCCGTCTCCGAAGTGAAACAGGCCATGGCCGCTGGTTTAGTCGCCGCGGAAGGAACCTCCGGCGGAGAAGTGGTCAGTCATTACATTGTTCCCAATCCCCCGGAAAATGTCCTAGCGGTGCTCCCTGTGGAATACACGGAAAAAGTGGCCCAATTCCGTAGTTAATCCCCCGTCTCCTTCCCTTACAATCCGCTCAGCGCCGAGAACCCCGGTAAATACGCTCGGCCTGTTGCGGCTCTAAATAGCTAAGGCCGTTAACCGGCACCGCCGCGGGTTGGGGCATGGATTCCTTCGCCTGCTGTTTAGCTCCGCGCTCCGAGCCGATTTTAAAGGGTCGATAATGGTCGAAGGGACAACTGGGATGGAGGTTGTACTCCGGCGTCGGCGCCGGTAGGCGACTCTGGGGCGGCACAAAATCATGAACCACGCCGTCGTAGGCGAGGACTTCCCCGCTTTCGATGCGATAAATCCAGCCGTGAAGCGCCAGACTGCCCTGGTGGAGGCGGGAGTGGATCACAGGATAGGTTTGCAGATTTTCCAACTGGGTCAGGACATTCTCCGCCACCGTCATTTCGATCAAATCTTCTCCTTCCAGGTGCCCGTAATTATCCAAAACTAAACGCCGGGTGGCTTCGGCGTGTTTGAGCCAATCGTAAACTAGGGGTAGTTTTTCTTGAAGGGAATTGAGCTTGAGCAGACCCTTCATCGCGCCGCAGTGGGAATGACCGCAGACAATCACTTGTTCAATGCCCAGCGCCGTCAGGGCGTATTCCATGGCCGCGCCTTCGCCCCCGTTGGCGGCGCCATAGGGGGGAATGATATTGCCAGCGTTGCGGATGACAAAGAGGTCGCCCACCTGGGCCTGGGTGATCAAATTGGGGTCAATGCGGGAATCCGAGCAGGTAATGAAGAGAATGCGGGGGTGTTGCCCGTGGGAAAGTTGTTCAAACAGGTCGCGATGGGCGGAAAAATAACCCGACTGGAACTGCTGTAACCCCTCGATTAATTGTTTCATGGCAAAGGCGGCGCTAGCTGGCTAACCCCTAATCCTAGCATCATTACAGATATCAGATATCAGATATCAGATATCAGTTCAAGGAGACTGGTGCGGGATTGCATTCCTCTCTTGTGGAGGCTACGGTGTATGCAGATCTCGGTTAAAGACGCAGTTTTCGTGCTCTATCCCCCTAAATACCCCTTTGCAAGGGGGACTTTAAAGCCGGTTCCCCCCTTTCAAAGGGGGGCTAGGGGGGATTTTGACAGTTGTGTATACACGGTAGCCGGTAGAGGGGCGGGGTGGTCAATCTTTCCCAGATCCATCCGGTGCCCCCAAAAAACAAAGGGAACCTAGAGTTTTTTCTAGGTTCCCTTGTCGAGTTGAATCAACCCTTAAAGCCTTAAGACTAGACTCTAGCCTTTTTTGGCTTGACGGCGCTTGAAGGCGGCGCCGAAGGCCACAGCGGCAGAAGCACCGAGCATGGTCATCGGCTCGGGGATGACGGTGACGAAACCAGTGGCGCCAAAGGTGGTGGGGGTGTTGGAGTTGAAGATCAGAGCCCCGCCACCGATCTTGGTGGTACCAACCTGGAAGGCGCCCAGATCAAACTGGATCGTGGAAAAGGTTCCAGGCCCGCCAGCGCGGAAAGTTTGCTGGGGGTTGTTGAGGACAGCGACGGGAACACCGCCCAAGGTGAGGGGGGAGACCAAATTGACGGGACGGGTGTTAGGGAAAGGTCCGGGGAAACCGCTGGGGAAGTTGAGGACGAACACGTCGCCACCGGGAAGGAGAGAGGTGACGAAGGGCTGTTCGGCCGGAGTCTCGGCGACAGCGGGGCCCACACTGGTCAAGGTGGTGGCGGCGGCGTCGCCGGTACGGAGGCCGTTGAAGGAAAAGTTAATCTGCAGCGCCTGAGCTTGGGGCGCGGCGAGAGCCACGGTGGCAACCGCAGTGGTGGCGGCGATACCGGCGGCCAGTTTTTTGGAAAGGGTTAGCATGATGGAAATGGTAGTCGGTAGAAACGATAAAAGTGGATCTTGATGGTTATCAAGAGGTCGGCGTCGCCGTCTAGCAACGAGTCTAGAGGTGTACTTTAGGTCTAAAGACTTAGTAAGACCCCAGACTTCACCTCATGGTAGAGGGACTTTCGTGTTTCGTCAATAGCGCTGTGCCACTTTTTTGGCTCGCCCTAAGCTTTTCAGTTTAATCTTACTACCTAGGGGTTCCCGACTGGTGCCGGGGTTAAAAAAGGTGACTGTATATCGGAACGGGAGGATGAGACCATCAAAAAAAGAACCTAGAACGGTCTAGATTCTTGCCGGGTTGAATCAACCCTTAAAGCCGTTAGGACTAAAAATCTAGCCTTTTTTGGCTTGACGACGCTTGAAGGCGGCGCCAAAGGCCGCGGCGGCGGAGACGCCGAGCAGAGTCATGGGTTCGGGAACCGCCTCGAAGGAGTTGGTGACGGAGCTAAGGGAGCCGCCGTCGATGTCGATGATGTCTTTAACCCAAATAGTGGTCGTAGGCGCAAAGATCGCGTCAGTGCTGTCTTCGATGCCGCCGAGAATAGTGACGGCGGAGGTGCCAAGCAGGTTGGTGAAAGCGGCGTCAGAGTAGATCTCTTTAATACCAGTGGCGGATAGATCGGGGTTGAGACCAACGAGATCGAGAGCTAGGGAAGCAGAAGTAATACCCTTAATCGGATTTGTGCTTGTGACAGAGTACCGGAGTTCGAAAGATCCGTCCCCGTTGTAGGTGTTGTCAACAATCGACGAAAGTCCGCGGCTAACGGTGAAGATGGCTTGAGAGGCGTCGACGGCGAAAAGGTCGCCGGTCCAGTCAGACAAGGGGAGAATTAGAGGATCGGGGGTGCTCCCGATACCGGTGGCCGACCAGTCGTCGTCGGTCACGGTGGTGGGAGTGCCGAAGAAGTCTCCGGCAGGCACGGCTTGAGCTTGGGGTGCCGCGATAGCGACCGCGGCAATAGCGGCGATACCGGCGACCAGTTTTTTAGAGAGAGTTAGCATGATTGAGTGGTAGCCTTTGTGAACTACAAAAAATAGGTCTTGATGAATCTCAAGAAAGTCGGCAGCGCCGTTTTAGTGAGTTTACTGAGATCGCACTTTGGATCGAAAGACCCGATATCTCTCAGATCTCATTTTCTATAGTAAAGAAATTTTACGATTTTGGCAAGAACACTGTGGAAATTCTTTTGCTCTCTCGTCGGTCGCTTTGCCTGAACCCCTACTCCTTCAAGAGTTCCCGGCTGACGCCGGGGTTAAAAAAGGTGACCATAGCCCCGTCCAGGGAGTCGCAGGCTTCGCTATTGTCCGCTTGGTAGGCGGTGAAGCGGTCGGCGACGATGCAGAGACTTTGGCTGGGAGCTCCTTGGGGAATAGCTCGACTGATGGGGGAATCTTTATCAATCTGGAAAAAGACTTTGGCGCTGTCGGGATAAACGGCGCATTCCCCTGGCTCTAGGAGCCACCAGCCTTCGCTGACCCAGACCTGGTTCTCGTTCTGGAAACCCATGGCCATGGCGATGTCGTAGTTCAGGTAGTTGCAGGTTTCCCCCGCCTGGACTGGACTGGGGAGAAGGGAGAGAAAACTAGCGGGGAGGAGGCCGAAGAGAAGGGCGGATAAGGGTTTCATGGCGACTTGGGGATAAACAGGACAAGAACTAAAAGGTTGTTTAACAAAGCGTCAACACCCCAGTGTTATCCCCCCTAACCCCCCTTAGAAAGGGGGGAACCACTCTCAAAGTCCCCCTTACGAAGGGGGATTGTTCCACTGAGCAACGTCGAAGTGTAGGGGGATTCCCAGAGACAGTAAGGCGCTTTCCAAACATCCGCTAAGGATAAAAGGCAAGACGGGGCAGACCGAGGGATTCTTCCCAACCCATCATCAGATTTAAACACTGGAGAGCCTGACCGGCCTGACCCTTAATTAAGTTATCAATCGCTGACACAATGATCACCCGATTGGTGCGGGGGTCGGTCTCCACGCCGAGGTAACAGCAGTTGGTGCCCCAGGCCCACTTGGTTTGGGGCAAGACTCCCGAGGGTAACACTTTAATAAAAGGAGAGGAGCGGTAAAAGGCCGTATAGATGGTGAGTAAATCGTCCCGCACCAACCCCGGATCTCTCAGGGTGGCGTACACAGTGGCCAAAATGCCCCGCACCATGGGGATGAGATGGGGCGTAAACTGGAGCCGGAGACTTTGCCCCGCCAGATCGCTACAGATTTGCTCAATTTCCGGGGTGTGACGGTGGTTAGCCACGCCGTAAGCGCCGAGGGAGCCTTCCGCTTCCGCTAGGAGCATGGGCACTTTGGCCTCTCGACCGCCGCCGGAGGTTCCCGACTTGGCGTCGATAATGGCGGTCTCCGGCACAATCAACCCCTGTTTTAACAACGGCGCTAGGGCTAATAAACTGGCGGTGGGATAACAGCCCGGACAACCGATTAAGTTGGCTCCCCGGATTGGTTCCCGATAAAGCTCCGGCAGACCGTAGACCGCGGTTTTGGCCACGGCGCCGTCTTCCCGCTCTTTTTTGTACCAAGCGGTGTAGGTGTTGAGGTCTTGGAAGCGATAATCCGCGGAGAGGTCGAGGACTTTACAGCCTTTCGCCAGCAGAATCGGCGCCATGTCGCAGGCCAGACCGTTGGGGAGTCCCAGAAAAACGACGTCGCAACGTTGGGCGATGGCGTCTAGATCGATGGGTTCGATTTTCAACGCCACCGCCTGGGCTAGATGGGGATAGATGTCCGTATAGGCCTTGCCGGCGCTGCTGTGACCGGCCAAATAGGTCAACTCCGTCTGGGGGTGTTCCAATAAAAGTTTGACCAACTGCACCCCGCCATAGCCCGAAGCTCCGATAATTCCGACCCGAGTCGGCCCCTGTTCAGTCATCTGCCCGCGCTCCTTCCCTTGCTCCCAAGGGCTTAACCAATAAAGACTTGGCTGAATTTTAGAGCGAAATGAGAAAAATAGGCGCCCGTTTCCTCACAAAACTAAAAACTGGCTAAAAGCCAACCGTAAAGACTTAACAGTACAGCCTCGGCAATCTCCACTACGGCGCCGTAGCTGTCCCCCGTGTGCCCCCCCAAGCGCCAAGCTAATCCCAGAGCAATCCCTGGCGGAATTCCCAGACCTAAAATCGTCGCCCCGAGGAGTAGTTCCCAATCCCCCGGTTGTAGAATTCCCCAAAGTAAAGTGGTTAGAGCTAAAAATCCTAAGCCCCAGAGCAAATCCTCGGGAACCTCCAGGGTGCGGCGGTGAATCAACCCCTTGCCCTCCGTCCTCAGGTAGGGAAACCAGGCGATAGCGCCGACCTGACCCCAGCGGGCCCAGCCCCAGGTCAGGGTTAAGAGCCAACCCCAAGCGCCGGGTAGATTAAACAGTGCCAACAACGCCATCCCCTTCGCCCAGAGGGTTAACGCAATGGCCATCGCCCCATAGGCGCCGGTGAGACTGTCCCGCATCACTTCTAACCGGCGCTGGGGGTCTTTAATTTGCAACCCGTCCGCCGTATCCGCCAAGCCGTCCAGATGCAATCCGCCGGTGCTAATCACCCAAAATGCGACCGCAAAGACGGCGCGAATTTCCGGGGGACAACCGCCGAGATCCAGAAGGCTTAACCCGAGGGTTAAACCCGCTCCTAAAGCTAAACCCACTAGGGGAGACCAGCGGGCGATGCGCTCAAAAGTAACGGGCCAGTTAGCGGGCAGGGGACAACGGCTATAAAAGAGGACGGCACCGCCCAGGGAGGGCAGGAGGGATTTCAACCAAGGCAATCCTAGAGCCATTTTTCTAAACACTCCCGAGTTCGGCGCCCCGTTTCCGCCCAGGTCAGTTGTTTTGCCCGAGCTAACCCTTTTTGAACCAGTTCCGACCGTAAACCCGGCTCCTGGATCAATCGTTTAACGGCGCCGGCAATGTTTTCCACATGGTAGGGATTGACCAACAGCGCCGCTTCTTCTGTAACTTCCGGTAAAGAGGAACAATTAGAGGTAATCACCGCTGTTCCGCAGGCCATCGCCTCCAGCGCCGGAAAACCAAAGCCTTCCCAGAGGGAGGGAAAGACTAAGGCCGTCGCCCGGTGAAGCAAAAGGGGCAGATCTTCCGGGGGAATGTAATCTAGCCAGCGCAGACGCGCGCCGAGGCCGAGACTTTCCGCCAGCGCCGTTAAGCCGGGACGGTAGCGGGGGTCTGGGGGGCCCGCGCACCAAAGTTCATACTCTTCCGGGATCTGGGCGAAGGCTTGGATTAAGCGGGCTAAATTTTTATGGGGGTCTAGTCGTCCTAGGTAAAGGAAATAGGGGCGGGGAGATTCCCTTGGCTCGGGGCAAAAGAAACGGCTGGGGTCGTGGCCCAGGAGAATGGGGGTAATTTTAGCCGCGGGA
The DNA here is from genome assembly GCA_046304295.1 of Cyanobacteriota bacterium. Lineage (GTDB taxonomy): Bacteria > Cyanobacteriota > Cyanobacteriia > Cyanobacteriales > Microcystaceae > Synechocystis. Next base: position 23,788 of record JBKCES010000334.1, read on the forward strand.
ATCTGGAAAAAGTCGATTAAATCGTCGGCGGTGGCCTGGGAGTTGCAGAGGATCTGGGTGGCTCGGTTTAAGACCTGGGGCAGATAAAAGCGGCAGTAGTAGGTCAAGGGGGAGCGCCAGCGGGGAAAGCGGAGGGGAATCAGGTCGTGAACCATGACCACAGAGCGGCAGGGTTGGATTAACGGCGCTTCCGGGACGGGAGAAAAGAGGAGGTCGGCTTGCAACTCCCGGTAAATCCGAGGCAGTTGGGTTTCTGTCCAAACCAAACGGTTAAAGTGGCCCCGACTGCCCTGGGCCGGGGTGAGTTGGTCGGAGACGGGATAGCGGCTAAAACCCGGCCAATCTTGGCTCGCGAGTAAAGTCGGCGCTAGGGGCGCCAGATAGGGAAAGACATTTTGGGCGTAAACGCTGATGCCCGTGGGTTCCTTTAAGAGAAAGGAGAGATTGATCAGGAGGTTAGACACGGGAGAGATCAATTAGAGGTTGTTTAAAAAGACTCGGCGCCCTGGTTTGATCCCCCCTAACCCCCCTTAGAAAGGGGGGAAACGCCCTCAAACTCCCCCTTCCCAAGGGGGATTTAGGGGGTCAATCACCTAAAACTGTAAATCGCCCACTAACTGAAAAGCGCCGGCGCCGGAGACCACCCGACCGGAGTCCCAAGCCTCCAGCCCTTGGTTCTGTAAAAATTCCAGACTGGCCTCGGCGCTCTCCGGGGGAACCACTGCGATTAAGCCGATGCCCAGGTTAAAGGTCTCCAGCATGGACTCCGCCGAGATTTGCCCCTGTCGAGCTAACCAACGAAAGAGCGCCGGAACCGCCCAACGTTGAGCCTCAAGCGCCGCATCCTGACCCGGCCCGAGACAGCGGGGTAAATTTTCCGGCAGACCGCCGCCGGTAATGTGGGCTAACCCGTGAACCGGCAGACCGGACTTTAACAGCGCCAGGATGGGTTGAACATAAATCGCCGTGGGGGTCAGAAAACTTTCCCCCAGGGAAGCGCCGCCCAACTCCGGGGGACAATCTTGCCAATCGTAACCGGCGCTTTCGACCACTTTCCGCACCAGGCTATAGCCGTTGCTATGGGCACCGCTACTAGCGAGAGCGATTAAACGGTCTCCGACCTGAACCCGTTCCCTCGTCAGGAGTTGGCTTTTTTCGACAATGCCCACTGCGAAGCCCGCCGCGTCGTATTCCCCGGCGCCGTAAAAACCCGGCATCTCTGCCGTTTCTCCCCCCAGTAGGGCGCATCCCGCCCGCCGACAGCCTTGGGCGATTCCCGTCACCACCTCGGCCAACTGCTGGGGGTCGAGTTTACCCGTCGCGAGGTAGTCGAGGAAAAATAACGGCTCGGCGCCGCTGGTGAGGATATCGTTGACGCACATGGCCACCAGATCGACGCCGATGGTTTCGTGGCGGTTCAGCGCCTGGGCGATCTTCAGCTTCGTACCCACCCCGTCCGCGCCGGAAACCAACACCGGTTGTCGGTAGCCCGCCGGCACTTCAAAGAGACCGCCAAAGCCCCCCAAGCCCCCTAAAACGCCGGGGCGAAAGGTGCCTTCCACCTCCCGGCGAATCCGTTCCACAAAGTCCCGTCCGGCGCCGACGTCGACCCCCGCTGAGCGGTAATCCATAGCCAATGTTTCTCCCGTCCAATGGTGTTTTCCCAGAATAGCCTGACCTCGCGGTGTCTCAGATTATTCCCCCCACTCTTGGGAATCCTGATCCTCCGCGGGGGGAAAATAAATCCGGCGCCCGTAGAGTTCCGTCACCTCGGCTAACTGTTGGGCCAACTCCGGGGTTAAGTCCTCGGAATGGTAACGCCAGCCCCAATTCCCCTCGGCGCTACCGGGGAGGTTCATGCGGGCGTCATTCCCTAGACCTAAAATATCCTGTAAGGGAAAAATGGCGGTATTGGCCACGGAACCCAGCGCCAGGCGAATCAGGCTCCAGTGAATCCCCTCGGGGCAGACGCAACCGAGGTAATCCGTCACCCGTTTTTGCTCCTCCGGGGAGCGGGCCTCGAACCAACCCACGGTGGTGTCGTTGTCGTGGGTGCCGGTATAGACCACCGCCCGGCGGTTGAGATAATTGAAGGGCAAGAAAGGATTGCCGCGGTCGGAATCAAAGGCGAACTGTAAGACCTTCATCCCCGGAAAGCCAAAGTCGTCCCGCAGTTTTTCCACGTCTTCCGTAATGACCCCCAGGTCTTCCGCCACAATGGGCACGTCCCCCATCACGCCCCTGAGGACGGTAAATAACCCTTCCCCCGGCGCCGGGAGCCATTCCCCGTTCATGGCCGTCGTTTCCCCCTCCGGCACGGCCCAATAGCCGGCAAAACCCCGGAAATGGTCGATGCGGATAATGTCCACCAGTTGCAGTAAACCCTGAAAACGCCGCAACCACCAAGCGAAATGGTTCTGCCGCAACGCCTCCCAGTCATAGACCGGATTGCCCCAGAGTTGACCGGTTTCGCTGAAATAATCCGGCGGCACCCCCGCCATCAGCGCCGCCAACCCTGTTTCCGGGTTCAGACAAAAGTTCTCGGGATTAGCCCAAACATCGGCGCTGTCGTGGGCCACATAGATGGGAATATCCCCCATAATGGCGATGTGATTTTCGGCGGCGTAGTCCTTGAGCGCTCCCCACTGGCGGAAAGCTAGAAATTGCAGGAATTTTTGGTAGTCAATCTCCGGCGCTAACTGCCGGCGCCAAGTTTCTAGGGCCTGGGGTTCCCGTTTTGCCAAAGCCGCGTCCCAGGTATGCCAACCGGCACCGCCGTGATATTTTTTCAGCGCCATAAAGAGGGCGTAATCCTCCAGCCAAGATTTTTGGGCTTGGCAAAATTCGGCAAATTCGCTTTTTAACAGCGATTGTGTGGAAAATTGAGCGTAGGCTTCTTGAAATAACGTCTCCTTATACTCCCGGGCCTTCTCAAACTCCGCCCGCTCCGGGTCAAAGGTCGGCGCTGTTTTCAGGCGCTCCGGCGCGAGTAACCCGTCTTTAACCAATTCTTCTGGACTAATTAACAGGGGATTGAGTGCCAGAGCCGAATAGCAGAGGTAGGGAGAATTGCCATATCCCGTGGGGCCTAGGGGTAAAATCTGCCAAATCCGTTGTTCGCTGGCCGCCAGGAAATCAATGAACTGATAGGCGCCGGCACCGAGGTCGCCCACGCCGAAGGGACTGGGGAAGGAAGTGGGATGGAGTAACAGACCGCTGGCGCGTTGATGAAGCATAGGTTAGGGCTGAGAAAAAGTGAAAATGGGTTGGTAACTCTTTGAGACTCAGTGGCGACCACAGAGGGCTAAAACCCAAATAGGGTTTTCTCAAAATAAAAAATCATGGGTATAGCAGGCCTAAGTGAATCATGAACAGGCTCCGGTGAGCGCCCCCCTTTCCAAGACTACGGTGTATACCGATTATTGTTTAAAGACCTAAATTTTGGATTTGATCCCCCTCAATCCCCCTTTACAAGGGGGACTTTGAGAAGTTTTCCCCCCTTTGAAAGGGGGGCTAGGGGGGATCTGGACACTTGTGTGTATACGGTAGCTTTCCAAGGTGGGATTGGAGGGATAATCATTGATTAAAATCTACAGCCAAGTGTATAACTTTTTGACGGGAGCCAGCAAGTCCGTAGACCAGATACCATGGCGCTCCTCAAAGACTGGACAGTAAAAACGAGACAATAAAACTTTAGTAACTCTATAGTGCAAAAAGTGATCAATAAATAAATATATGACAAGCCCAAGTCAATTATATATAGCGGTCACATCTCGGTTGTAAATTGCCCTGTGCCAAAAGGCTTTACCCATAAGGGTTCGGGGACTTAGGATTTTACAAATCGTTTATAACCGCTATAGCATCTTGCAGACTAGTGAGAACGCTCTTTGCTTGCCCTCATCCCCCAGCCCCTTCTCCCAAAATTGGGAGAAGGGGAGCCAAAACCCTCTTTATATCTAGGGGGTGTCATCATTTAGGTAGAAACCAAAATGTAGTGATGTCAAGATTTAACTTACATCACCCTACAATAAAAACAAGAAGACTGAGTTCCCATGAAGGAAACCTCATGTATTGATTTTATGACGAATGGGAAGGGACACTAGGCCGAATCTTAGATTATAATTGACTTATCAAATTTAGTCTCCAAAGGGTGTATTATGTCTATCTCATTGTCCTGCCCCCACTGTCATTCTCAGGAAATTGTCAAGAATGGAAGCATTCATAATGGGAAGAAAAAGTATCGGTGTAAAACCTGTGGTCGTCAATTTATCGAAAATCCAACTAAAAAGTATATTGATGATCAAACCAAAGAGATTAT
>JBKCES010000335.1:0-4648 GCA_046304295.1 Cyanobacteriota bacterium
CCACCACCACCGCCGCCGCCGCCACCGCCTACTCCAAAGTCACCCCCTGTGCCATTTGTACCACTTGCACCATTATTAGCCTCAATTGCTCCACCCGCAGCACCACCTTGGCCTGACTGAGTAGAGCCTCCATTTAACCCACCACCATTACCACCAACTGTCCCATTGTCACCATTACGGTTCGTACCGTAATATTCTCCCCCATTACCACCATTGGCCGTGATGGTAAAATAATAAGTATATCCCCCTTCAGCCTTATTATTTGCAAATTTCACATTATCAAGAAGACTTACTACTCCTGAACTAATAAATAGAGCCCCTCCAGCACCTAAACCGCCGCCACCACCCCAGAAACCATTGCCTCCTTTTGCATAACCATTGGCAAAAGTTAGTCCAGCAATAGAAACCTTGGCACCATAAACTGAAAGTATTTGATATTTATTGTCCCCGCTAATAATCGTGTTACCATCATCACTAAAGTCAATGTCATTGTTTGTATTGAGATTGCCAAGGGGACTTGTGAGAATAATTGTGCCACTTACACTATTTAAATTGATGGTATCTCGTCCAGGATTGCTGGCCGCCCACTGAATTGCGTCCCTCAGAGAACCTGACATATTGTTTGCCGAGTCAAGATCATCGTTTGTCGATACGGTATAAATGCTTCCATTAACTGGTGAAGCCTGCTCAATTTCAACAACTTGACCATCTACTGTCACCGTCGCATTATCATCCTCAGCTTTCAAAACCGCTAATTCTGACTCACTAATACTTTCCCCTTGCACCAACTGCGCAAAAATATCTCCTTCATCCCCGGCGCTATCGCTGACATTAATCTGGGAATCCACATAATGCCCGTATTCCTCCAGCAATACTGCCGCAATTACCTCAAGATTATTAACATTCGCCTCAACAAACTCTTGCGCCAGATAAATCTTGCCCGTAGTGATGGAAAAAGCCCCATTTGCCCCATTAATTTCCGCAAAACTGCGAACTTCAATAGGAGGGAAGCCCGAAAAATCACCTTTTGCCCAAGCCTCCTGAAACTGACCAGCATCGGCACCCGTCCCAAAAGCCGCAGTAATGGCATTACCGAAAAGAGCGTCGTTACCGGCAAACTGTTCGAGTTGATACCAAGCAACAGCTAGGGACTGATTAAGAATGGGAGCAAGGGGACTTTGAGTCATGGCTTCTTAGACAAGATCAAACCGTTACGCATCTAACCGTGGTTACAATAAGGTATATTGTGGCGCAGTGTCAAGATACATATAAACCATTTTTCGTTCTCCGGCGGCGACAGCTCCCCGGAGGCTCCCGGACAAGCGGTTTTCCATCGCTCAACTACCGCAACTCGGTCAAAATGATTCGGCGATGCTGGGCTTTGGCGGCGCTTTCCAATCCCCACCGTGGACCGCCCCCAACGGCGCTACCCCTGAGTCGGAGCCGAAATTCTTAGTCAAATGCTCATATTTCCTTTGGAAGCAGTTCGCTATTATTTTGCAACCACTGAGCGAGTCTCTCAACGCATTTCTCTTGGGTCTCTAGACTTGCCGCTAAATCCAGAAAAATCCTTACCGCGTCAGCTTCGGAGGCGATGAGATCAATTCCATTGACGGCTAAAAAAGTATAAGTCGCAATTAGAGCAATTCTCTTATTACCGTCTATAAAGCAATGATTTTTAACTAACCCATAGGCGTAAGACGCCGCCAGCTCATACAAAGTAACGTCATTACCGTAGTAATACAAATTCTTCGGCTTGTTTAGAGTTGATTCAAGGGCGGCCCTGCTCAGTATCCCCGACGCCCCCCCTGACTCCGCAAGAATTTCGCCATGGATGGCGCAGACCTCATTAATTTCTAACCAACAAGGCTCCATCATTGAGCCAACTCAATCAATGCGTTTCGATATTTTTTCATGCCTCGTCGAGCGGCTTCGATCTTTTGGACAAAATTAGGATCGTATGCTGAAATTTCATATCCCGAAGGAGTTTTCGTCGCGAAAAGAATATCTCCGTCTGAAATATTCATATCAGTCGCCATTTCTTGGGGAAGAATGACGCTTAATGAATTAGCTTGTTTTTGAACGTTGAGACGCATCGTTGTCTCCCGAGTCAATTTCTGTGAGATTCTTACCATTCCTAAGAGTACCACAAACATTGCAAGATAGGAGTCTTTTTTGATCAATAGAGTCCCCAGCCCGCCGACAGAAGGCAATACCATGGGCTATTTGACAAGCTCCCCTAGCCTCCCAACCTTGGGGGAGATTCAGAGTCTAGGATTAGATCAAATAACCTGGTCTTCCCCTCGGCGACAGACTTGGAGTCAACGTCGCTCCGGCGCCGTCCAATCCCGGCGGCTTTCCGATCCCCGCCGTGGAGGGCCCCCAAAGGCGCTACTCTAAGGGGTGGCAAATTTGACTAAACTTTAACATTAGTCCCTCACCGGACTAATACTAGAGTCCCTCTATAAACAAAATTCCTAGACGATTCAGCATGGTAGCCGTACAAGAAGCAACGAATGTTGGCAAAATTACCCAGGTGATCGGCCCCGTCGTCGATGCCCGTTTCCCCAGCGGTAAATTGCCCCGGATTTATAACGCCCTCAAAATTCAGGGTAAAAACTCCGCCGGTCAGGACGTCTCGGTGACCTGTGAGGTGCAACAGCTTCTCGGGGATAACCAGGTTCGGGCGGTGGCTATGAGCACCACCGACGGGCTGGTGCGGGGCATGGACATTGTCGATACCGGCGCTCCCATTAGCGTCCCCGTTGGCAAAAGCACGTTGGGTCGGATCTTTAACGTTCTCGGCGAGCCGGTGGACGAAAAGGGCCCCGTCACCGTTAACGAAACCTTTCCCATTCACCGTCCGGCGCCCAAGCTGACCGATCTAGAAACCAAACCCAAGGTTTTTGAAACCGGAATTAAGGTAATCGACCTGCTGACCCCCTACCGTCAGGGCGGCAAAATCGGCCTCTTCGGCGGCGCCGGGGTGGGCAAGACTGTGATCATGATGGAATTGATCAACAACATCGCCATCCAACACGGTGGCGTGTCTGTGTTTGGCGGCGTGGGGGAACGCACCCGGGAAGGGAACGACCTCTATAACGAAATGATCGAGTCCAAGGTGATCAACGCCGATAACCCGGAAGACTCCAAAATTGCCCTGGTTTACGGGCAGATGAACGAACCCCCCGGAGCCCGGATGCGGGTGGGCTTAACGGCGCTGACCATGGCGGAATATTTCCGGGACGTCAATAAGCAAGACGTGTTGCTGTTCATCGACAATATTTTCCGCTTCGTCCAAGCCGGCTCTGAAGTTTCGGCGCTCCTCGGTCGGATGCCCTCCGCGGTGGGTTATCAGCCGACCCTCGGCACCGACGTGGGGGATCTGCAAGAGCGGATTACCTCCACTAAAGAAGGCTCCATCACCTCCATCCAAGCGGTTTACGTCCCCGCGGACGACCTCACCGACCCGGCGCCGGCTACCACCTTCGCCCACTTGGACGGCACCACCGTGTTATCTCGGGGCTTAGCGGCTAAGGGCATTTACCCCGCGGTGGATCCTCTGGATTCCACCAGCACCATGCTCCAGCCCTCCATCGTCGGCGAAGACCACTACAACACCGCCCGGACTGTACAGTCCACCCTCCAGCGCTACAAAGAGCTTCAGGACATCATCGCCATTCTCGGTTTGGACGAACTCTCCGAAGAAGACCGCCTGACGGTGGACCGGGCCCGCAAAATCGAGCGCTTCTTGTCCCAACCTTTCTTCGTGGCGGAAGTCTTCACCGGCTCTCCCGGTAAATACGTCACCCTGGAAGATACCATCAAGGGCTTCAAAATGATTCTGGCCGGGGAACTGGATTCTCTGCCGGAGCAGGCCTTCTACCTGGTGGGCAACATCGACGAAGCCAAAGCCAAAGCCGAAAAACTGAAAGGTTAAGTAGGAGGAGATCCCCCCTAGCCCCCCTTGGAAAGGGGGGAAAACTTCTCAAAGTCCCCCTTGCAAAGGGGGATTTAGGGGGATCAAAAGCTTGTTAAGGGAGAACGCCCCCTCTCAGAAACGGCTACTGGAGAAGGTTTCTAACCTCCCTTTCCCCCGACTGTCTAGGAACATTGACCCTCAGAATTTTAAGAACACTATGACATTAACAGTAAGGGTAATCACCCCCGATAAAGTGGTTTGGGACGACCAAGTCCAGGAAGTTATTCTCCCCAGCACCACTGGCCAGCTTGGGATTCTCAGCAATCATGCCCCTCTACTTACGGCGCTGGATACCGGCGTGATGCGGGTGCGTCCCGGCAAAGATTGGCAAAATATCGCCATCATGGGAGGTTTTGCCGAGGTGGAAAACAACGAAGTTAAGGTATTGGTCAACTCCGCCGAACTGGGTTCCGCCATTAACGCCGACGCCGCTCGTCAAGACTACACTCAAGCTCAAAGCAAATTGGAAGAAGCCAACCGGAGTGGCGACAAGCCCAAGCAGATTCAAGCCGGTCAGGCTCTGAAAAAGGCTCGGGCCCGTTTGCAGGCCGCCGGCGCTTCCGTTTAAATTTCCCCGGCAACGGGTTCTATAGCGGTATTCAGACGAGTGAGAACACTGAAACCCTTAATGTGTAAGGATTTCAGCAATTTTATTGTCTCTCACCA
>JBKCES010000336.1:0-16498 GCA_046304295.1 Cyanobacteriota bacterium
CCCTAGAGTTTTGCCAAAGTTTTCCCCCCCTGCCTCGACCGGAGGATGTCGACCCGATCCCAGATAACCGCCCCTGTTGTCAGTTCGCCTTCGCTTCGGCGCTGTTGGCCCTAGAATCCCCCCCTTTTTTGTCGCCTCAGAACTGGGCCTATAGTTATCTCCTCCCGCTAAGCCGGGACGGCCGACCGGTTCTCACGGATTTACCCTCCTTTCCGGTTTACAAGTGGAAAATTGGCCGTCGGGACTTTGCCGCCGAAAGCGCCGAACTGCCCCGGATTTTCGAAAAATTGCCCCCCTCTGCTCAGTTACGCCTCGACGCCAACGGCACTTTAACCTTAGCGGACGCTCAAAAATGGCTGGCGCTAGCGGATCATTGGGGACGAATTGAGTTTTTGGAACAACCCCTAGCGCCGTCGAAATTGCGAGAAATGAAGGGTTTGGCTCGGGATTTCGCCACCCCCATCGCCCTGGACGAATCCGTCAGTTCCATAGAAGCTCTAGAGCGCCTCTTTCAAAAGAATTGGCCCGGTTTATATGTTTTGAAAGTCGCTATTCTCGGCTCTTCTCAGGGGTTAACCGCTTGGTTAAAGCAAACTTCAGGAGATCGGGTTATTTATTCTTCGGCGCTGGAGACTGAAATAGGGCGCCGCAATGTTCTCCAGTGGGTGGCTCGTTGGGGCGGGCCGAAACGGGCGCTGGGGTTTGGGGTGGACGCTTGGCTCGGCGCTAGCTAGAATCACCCATAATGGCATTAGACTCCTCCGAAATATAAATTGTGAGCTATGGCGGCATTCAGTAGCCCAGTTCTTATGTGCGATAATTGCTATGGTTCTTCAAGATTGGCTCGAAAAAACAATAATAGGTGAAAAAGTCGTAAATATAGCAAAACTAAATAGACGATGAGCGCAATCAAAGGATTATCCCCCCCGTAGAAAGAGGCTACTGTGTACACAGATCTTGGCTAAAGACCTAAATTTTGGATTTGATCCCCCTAAATCCCCCTTTATAGCGGCTTGCAGATTGGTGAGATACGGGCTTCGGCTACGCTCAGCCCTCGCGCCCTGAGCGTAGCCGAAGGGCTGTCCCTCATTCGCAAGAATACCGCTATATAAGGGGGACTTTGAGAAGTTTTCCCCCCTTTTCATGGGGGGTTAGGGGGGATCGTGACACTTGTGTGTACACCGTAGGTGGAAAGAGGGGAGCTAACCGGAGCCTGTTGTATACCGCTATATCGTTGCGATGACTTTAATTCAAATGGCAAACAATTCCGTCAAAGTTAGATCATTTACTTTCATCTTGACTCATCTAAAACCAGATTAGGGTCTCACACTCTTTGTAGACTACTGAACCTTAATATTTTTATTGAATTTTTTAATACTCTTGAGTTTGGACTCGCTGAGCGATTGCCCTTGAAATAGGCTTGCCTAGCCCAAAACAGGTATAATGAGGCCGATAAATTTAACTAATACTGGAGGACTTGCGACCGTGAAAAAATCCATTGCCCAACTCTCAGCCGCGGATCTAGCGGGGAAACGGGTTTTCGTGCGGGTAGACTTTAACGTGCCCCTGGACGATAACGGCGCGATTACCGACGACACCCGCATTCGGGCGGCGCTTCCCACGATCCAAGACCTCCTCAGCAAAGGCGCCAAGGTGATCCTAGGCAGTCACTTCGGCCGGCCCAAAGGAAAAGTCGTCGAGTCTATGCGCCTCACCCCCGTGGCGGCCCGCCTCTCGGAACTGTTGGAGCAAAAGGTGCTCATGTGCTCCGATTGCGTTGGCGAAGCGGTGACTCAAGAACTGTCGGCGCTGGAGAACGGGCAGGTCGCCCTACTGGAAAACCTCCGTTTCCACGTCGAAGAAGAAGACAACGCGCCGGAATTCGCCCGTCAACTGTCGGATAACGCCGACTTGTACGTCAACGATGCCTTTGGCACCGCCCACCGGGCCCACGCCTCCACAGAAGGGGTCACCCAGTATCTTTCCCCCTCGGTGGCGGGTTATCTGATCGAAAAAGAATTGCAATTTCTCCAAAGTGCCATTGAAGACCCCAAGCGCCCCCTAGCGGCCATCGTCGGCGGCTCTAAGGTATCGAGCAAAATCGGCGTCATTGAAACCCTGCTGGAAAAATGCGACAAGCTGATCATCGGCGGCGGCATGATTTTCACCTTCTATAAAGCCCGGGGCCTCAGTGTCGGTAAGTCCTTGGTAGAAGAGGATAAATTGGAACTGGCTCAAAAATTGGAAGCCAAGGCTAAGGAAAAAGGCGTGGAACTCCTACTCCCCACCGATGTGGTGGTGGCCAACGCCTTCGCCCCCGACGCCGAGGCGCAAACCGTCAGCATTGAAGCCATTCCCGATGGTTGGATGGGCCTAGATATTGGCCCCGATTCCGTTAAAGTCTTCCAAGACGCCTTAGCCGACTGTCAAACCGTAATCTGGAACGGCCCCATGGGTGTCTTCGAGTTCGATAAATTCGCTGTGGGCACCGAAGCCATCGCCCACAGTTTAGCGGCGCTGACCGCCAAAGGCGCCACCACCATCATCGGCGGCGGCGATTCCGTGGCCGCAGTGGAAAAAGTAGGCGTGGCCGAGCAGATGAGCCATATCTCCACCGGTGGCGGCGCCAGCTTGGAACTGCTGGAAGGCAAAGTTCTGCCCGGTATTGCGGCGCTGGACGAAGCCTAGGCTGAAAGGGCGCAGTGGGTTATTTAACGCCCCCTCTTGAGAGCTACTGTGTATACACAAGCGCCGAGATCCCCCCTAGCGCCCCTTTGAAAGGGGGGAACCGGCTTTAAAGTCCCCCCTGCAAAGGGGGATTGTTCCACTGAGCCTGCCGAAGTGTAGGGGGATCAAACCTAAAACTGGGTCTTTAACCGAGATCCGTATACACCGAAGCTCCCAAAGGGGGAGAGGGATTTAGGGTAAGGGTCAAGGTTTGAGGCGTACTAGTCACAAAAGTGAGATGCATCCAATTACGACCACTCGGCGCCGGTCTTAACATTGAGGCGCTCTCAAGGCGAGACTCGCTTGACCGTTTGCAAGTTTTAAATACCGCTATAATTTCAGTCTGTTCTTTAAATCCTCTCAAAATCATGAAGATCCAACTTCAAGCTCTGCTCATTGGGCTTACTAGTTTTTCGGTACTAGGGGGGGGGTAAGCATTGCTCCCAGTTACGCCATTAACCTGATTGGTAACTTCCCCTCCAATGATGGAGCCGGAAGCACGCTTAACACTACCCTAAACTATATTAAGGCAGTTTCTTTTACCCTTCCTACAGGGACAGACTATATCCTGGAAAATGCGGTTCTACGTCTGGGGGATTATGATTCTGCCGACGTTTTTCAGGTGCAAATCCGCAATGATACTGGCGGATTAAACCCTGGCTCAACGGTCTTAGCAAATTTAAGTCTTCCAGGCTCCCAGGGAACAGGGAATTTTGACTATACCTTTACGCCTACAACTGCGTTTACTTTCCAGCAAAACACCAAATATTGGCTCTATGTCGATATTTCACCGGTTTCAGGCGGCTCAGGTGCTATTAATTGGCTTCGTTCCGATCCTAATGTCACTCCTACGGGTGAGGCTAGTTATGGGGCCTATCGCGTCGGCCGCCTGGTTGGAGGGCAAACAGCTTTTAGTGGCTCTACTGCTCTTAATAGTTTCCAGGTTAATGCCACTGCAGTTCCCTTGGAAACAGATGCCTTGCCCGTTGTGGGTAGTACGTTTCTGTTTGGCTTGGGGTTATGGGCGAAGAACAAACTCGCTCAAAAGAAAATCTAAGTAAGAGGTTGTTTAAAGGGGAACTAGCTTCAAAGTCCCCCTTGCAAAGGGGGATTTAGGGGGATCAAACCCAAAACTGAGTCCTTAACCGAGATCTGTATACACCGTAGCTCTTGGGAGGGGGATGGTTACTGACTCTGGGACTAACCCACCCCTAACCCCTCCAAGGAGGGGAACCGGAAATGATTAGCCCCGGCGCTTGTTTGATAACTGGATAAGCGCCGCACCCGAGATTGTTTAAGTCCCCCTCTTGGGAGGCTACAGTGTGTACACAAGTGTCGAGACCGCCTCTAGCGCCCCTTTGAAAGGCTACTGTGTACACACAAGCGCCGAGATCCCCCCTAACCCCCCTTGGAAAGGGGGGAAAACTTCTCACAGTCCCCCCTGCGAAGGGGGATTTAGGGGGATCAAACCCAAAACTGAGTCTTTAACCGAGATCTGTGTACACCGAAGCTCTTGGGAGGGGGATGGTTACTGACTCTGGGACTAACCCACCCCTAACCCCTCCAAGGAGGGGAACCGGAAATGATTAACACTAAGGTACCCTACTGATATCTGGTATCTGATAACTGATATCTGTTAAGGCTCAGTCTGGCAGTAACGGTTCATCTCCGTGATCACCTCCCGCTCCTGTTGGCCGATTTTTTTGACCTTATCCTGGGCCAAACGCACGGTTAAAATGTCCTTAGAGTCCAGCGCCGCAATCAGAGTGCGGGTGGTTTCGCCGTTACCCTGGTAAATTATTGCTAGTTGGCTCTGGAATTGGCTGAGTTGGGGATCGGCTAACTTGAAGCCCTGGAGTTTTTGACTGGCTTCCTCAAATCGCTCCGCTACCCCTAGCACCTCCTGGGGATCGGTGGACTGACGGTATTTTTCGCTCTCCTGGGCCAGGGATTGGGTGACGAGGATGAGCTTTTGACACTGGGCCGTCTTACTGGCGCCGCAACCGACCAGGGCGAGGCCGAAAAATAGGAGCGAGAAGAGATACAAAACTGCGGAGCGGGGGAATAATGACATAAAGACTACAAAAAAACAAGGAGAGAAACCAGCCCCCCTGTTGAAAAAGTATCGGCTTAGAATACCCATAAGCCCTATAAAATTAACAAGAGTCGCCCCCCATGCCAACCATGTTACAAGACCCCCAAACCATTCGCTATTATCAAAAACTGACGGACGCAATGGTGGAGCTTTGGAACCGTGGTCGTACCCAGGAAGAACTCCGTCTCTACACCGATGGTTACCTGGCCTCCCTCCGTCACAGCAATACCATAGAGCCTTATCTCGTCCACCGACTGGAAGAAGAGGCGCTGGACTTTCTGCGGGACCCCTACAATTTCCGGCAATCGGCCTTTGAGACCGAGCTGGACTACGACTACCGCTAATGGGCCGTTTTTTTTGTTCTATTTCTAGGTTAAAGGCTTGTCAGAGCAAAATTTTGATGTGGCGATTATCGGCGCCGGGCATAACGGTCTGGTCTGCGCCGCCTACTTGCTCAAGGCTGGCTTCCGAGTCCTGCTCCTGGAAAAGCGCCCCGTCCCCGGCGGCGCCGCCACGACAGAAGAACTACTCCCCCAAACCGCACCGGGCTTTCGCTTTAACCGTTGCGCCATTGACCACGAGTTTATTTTCCTCGGCCCCGTTATTCAAGAACTGGGCTTACAGGACTGGGGCTTGGAGTATTTATTTCCGGATCCCAGCGTTTTTTGCCCCCAGCCCAACGGCGATTATTTTCTTGCCCATCGCTCTCTGGAACGAACTTGCGAGGACATCGCCCGCTACAGCGCCGCCGATGCCCATCAGTATCAAGCCTTTATCCAGCATTGGCAGAGCCTATTAAGCGCCATTCAACCCTTGTTTAACGTTCCGCCCCAAGACGTCTTGGAGATTATCGGCGCTTACGATTGGGCGCGACTCAAAGCCGTCTGGCGTCTGGCGGGGTCAAAAAATAAGGCGCTGGATTTTATCCGCACCATGCTCAATTCCCCGGAGGATGTTCTCAACGAATGGTTCGACTGCGAGCAGGTGAAGGGGCCCCTGGCCCGTCTGGCGAGCGAAATCGGCGCTCCGCCCTCCCAAAAAGGCGCCGCCTCCGGCATGATGATGGTGGCCATGCGGCACCAAAAGGGGATCGCCCGACCTAGGGGCGGCACCGGTGCTTTGACCCAGGCTTTGGTTAACCTGGTTCAATCCCTGGGGGGCAAGATTCTGACGGAGCAAGCGGTTAAACGTATTTTGGTGGAAGACGGCCAGGCTGTTGGTGTGGAAACTCAGACCCAAATCTACCGGACAGCCAAAGGCGTCATTGCCAATGTGGACGCCCGTCGGGTTTTTCTGGATCTCCTCGACCCCGGCGCGGCCCCCCCCCTGCGTCGGCGCCTAGAGCGCCGAATTGTCAATAATAATGAATCGCTGTTAAAAATCGACTGCGCCCTCGCGGGTTTACCCACCTTTAGTGCCGCTCAGGGCAGACCGGAGCTATTGCAAGGCACGATTTTAATCGCCGATTCCCTGCGCCATGTGGAGGAGGCCCACGCCCTGGCCCAGATGGGGCAAATTCCCGACCGGAATCCCTCCCTTTACCTCGATATTCCCACCCTCTTAGATCCCTCGATGGCGCCGGAGGGACAACACACCCTTTGGATTGAATTTTTCGCTCCCTATGAAATTGCCGGTGCCGAAGGAACGGGGTTAGCGGGCACGGGCTGGACACCGGAACTCAAGGAACGGGTGGCGGACCGGGTGATAGCTAAACTGGCGGACTACGCACCGGATTTACCGGGGTTAATCATCGACCGCCATGTGGAAAGCCCGGCGGAGTTGGGGGAGCGCCTCGGCGCCTACCGGGGCAATTATTACCATTTGGACATGACCCTAGACCAGATGATGTTCCTACGGCCCCTGCCGGAAATCGCCAACTACCAAACCCCCGTCAAAAATCTCTACCTCACCGGGGCCGGCGCTCATCCCGGCGGCTCCATTTCCGGGATGCCGGGCCGTAACTGCGCTCGGGTCTTTCTCAAACAACAGCGGCACCGGCGGTTTTAAGAGTATAGCCAAAGCTGGCAAAGAGATAAGTATAATTGACGGCATCGAGATTGTGAGACGCTCCGCCACACCCTCAGGATGTCTCGAAAGGGGGGGGTGGTGAATTTCTCCTTGATCGTAAGGTCTAAGGAGCTTGATGGGCGAATCATCTACGACCGCTATATTTTGTCAAGCTATTTAGAATAATGACACCCCCTAGGAGCTAAAATCTGAGGAAGAGGCGCCGAGCGTTTTGAGGGTAAATCCTAAAAGTAACAGTCCAAAGTAAACTGCAAAACCGCCGATAATATAGTGAGTCATCGCTTAACCTCTGAACTTTTTCAAATCTTAACAAAGCTTGAACCATAGATAAAGCTCGAATATTTTATCGCAATCATAGATAATCTTTATATAGCAGATTCAGATTTTTCAACAAGGGAGTGCTCTACCCTTGTAATTAGCACGGAAAGACTAGGCAGTGAGTTCCAGGGACTACTCCTTAGCGCCCTGGGAAGCTAGGCGCCCCGGCGCATTGGCGATGGCGCCCACTGCGGCCCGGGAGGCCGCCACAATGTCCCGTTCTTCGCCCCCCAAATAGAGACGCCCAAAACTGCCGATGGCGCTGACCTGCAAAATATTGATGGAGGCCGCCTTTTCCGCTTCGTTGGCCGCCAGCGCCGCATAGGCCGCGGGTTGGACTTCGAGGACAAAGAGAGTTTCCCCCGCTAGGAGCATTTGCCCCCGCCGGTTGCGGTTAATCAGTTGGGCTTGGTAGGCGTCGATGTTGCGGATAATTTGCTGGGAGATCACTTGAGGTTTGAGACAGTCCTGGGCCTTAGCGTTGAGGTACTGCAACATGGCCTGGCCCGCCGCCCGTACCTCCCCCTGATTGCTGGCGTGGATTTCCAAGAGTCCGTAGAGGCGCTCGACAAAGAGAACCCCCGGTTTAACCACAGCGGACTTGAGGGCGATGTCGGTGATGCGGTTAATCTCAATCCCCGGCGACACTTCCACCCAGAGGGAGGAGTCCCCCGGCAGGGGCAGAAAACCGGAAGCTACGGTGCCGATGTAGGCCGCGTGTTGGGACTGGAGATTGTCGAGGTAAACGTAACTGCGCAGTTCTAGGCTCATGGATTAAGCGTCCGGCGGATTGACGGGGAAGAAAAATTCCACGCCCCGGTCCAGTAAAGCTTGATTGTTGGCCAAAATTTCCCGCTTAAAGTTCCACGCTAGAACGTAGTAAATATCCGGCAGACTGGTCAGTTCTTTTTCAATCGCGAGGGGAATGTGCATCCCTGGCGAATAGAGACCCCTGCGCAGTTCGTTTTTTTCCACCAGGTAATCCAAATACTGAGTCCCGATGCCGAAATAATTCAATAAGGTGTTGCCCTTCACCGGAGCGCCGAAGCCCCAGACGGTTTTTCCCGCCGCCTTGGCTCGGTCTAAGTAGGCTAAATTTTCCGCCTTCATTCGTTCAATCCGTTGGGCGAAGTCCAGATAGGTGGCCAACTCGTTACTACCGGCTTCCATTTCCGCTTGCCGGAGAGCTTGTAACCGTTCGCTCGGCTCCCGTTCCCCCTGGTGGCCGACAAAGCCGATCATGGAGCCGCCGTGGATCGGCGCGAGGTAGGCATCGAAGAGCGCCAGACCGTGACGGTTCAACAGGGTTTCAATGGTTTGGAGATTGTAGTACAGTAAATGCTCGTGATAGATCTGGTCAAAAGCCAAATTTTCCACAATCCGTTTCATATACAAAAACTGGACGACAAAGACCCCCTCCGGCGCTAGCGCCTCCCGGATGCCTTCGGTCACGGAGTGGAGTTCTTCCAGATGGAAAAAGACCCCGGCGGCGTTGATGACATCAAAGCGCCGCCCCAGTTTTTGAACAACCTCTAGGTTAAAAAATTCGTTCAGGGTCGGCACCCCGGCGTTCTGGGCGATCTGGGCCGTGGTTTTGGAGGACTCTACCCCCAGAACCTCATAACCCAAGGCTTGGAAATGTTTTAACTGGGTGCCATCGTTAGAGCCGATGTCTAAAACCGATTTCTTGTCTCGGCCGGTCATAAACCGGTGATCCACTTCCTCCGCCACCCGCCGAAAATGCTCACTGAGGGACCGGGTCACCCCGGAAAGATAGGTGTGGTCCCCAAACATGATCTCTTTTTTAACGGTATAGTCCAGTTGAACGGTGCCGCAGTGGTTACAGTAGAGCAGACGTAGGGGATAGTAGGGTTCTTGCCCCACCTCCTCTGGTTTGAGGAAATGGTTACACCAGGGCTGAGCGCCGAGATCCAAGGCGAGGGTTAAATCCGTAGAATCGCAAACTCGACAGTCCATAGGCGGAGGTGGGAAATAACAATAAAGGAGGCCGGGGCCTCCCTAATATCTCATGTTTTCTGAGCACGCTCAACCCGCTGGCGCTCTCAGAGAAAAAGCCTAGTTACTGCCGCTAAAGACTACCTCGGGAAACTTGCTCTGGGCTTCCAGCATGGAAATCTGTTTGTTTTGGTTTTTTAAGTCTTGCCAGAAGTTGATCACCTCGGTGGCTTGGTTCAAAACTTCGATGCGGTCTGTCTCCAAAATCCAGTGCTTGGCCTCCAACTCGTCCTTGAGCTGTTGCCAGGCATCGTTGCGGGGCCAGAAAAAATAGGCCGTTAGGGGGCTGGTGCCCTTGCCTACCACTTGATCGACGGCGATGGCCACGTTTTGGTCTAACCACAAAACCTTGAGAATAAACTTGGTCTCCAACGACCCCTCCAACACAATCACAGAATGAACCCGTACTAGCTAAATGGACAATTCACCATTATACCCCCCTTTAGCCCCCCTTGCCATTATAGAGGCTCATGGTTTTGGGGACGCCGTCCCGGAGGCACCCCTCCGCCATTGCCACCGCCAGTTTTAAGCTTTCTTCCACTAGGGGAATTTCCTGCGGAGCGAAGCGCCCAAGGACATGGCCGACGGTTTCCTGCCCGTCTGGGGATTTGCCGATGCCCAGTCGGAGCCGGGGAAAATCTTGGGTTCCCAGATGGCTAATCATTGACTTCATTCCATTGTGGCCCCCGGCGGAGCCGGAAAGCCGCAGACGCAGGCGCCCTAGGGGCAAATCCAGGTCGTCGTAGATCGCCAAAACCTGCTCCGGCGAGAGCTTATGCCAATCGACCACCGCCCGCACTGCTTGGCCGGAGCGGTTCATATAGGTGCTGGGTTTGAGAAGGATGACTTTCTGCCCCTGCCAGGCGGCCTCTGCCACCCAACCCTGAAAGCGCCGATTTTCTTGCCAAGCTCCTTCCCACTGTTCCGCCAGACGATCCACGACTTCAAAGCCGATATTGTGGCGGGTTTTAGCGTATTTGGCTTCCGGGTTCCCCAGTCCAACCATGAGGTATAGCGTCATCGCTCGATTAATCCTGATGACGGAACAACGTTTCCAAATAAACCCGGGCGCAGGGGCGCTGACCGACTCCCGCGGCACCGAAATTGCCTTCATTTTGCAATAAAAATAAGGACAAAGCCGCTGAGAAAACCCGGTCTAAATCCCAGTTGGGGTGCTTTTCCAGATAGGTTTTTAGGGAATCGTGGAGGTCCTCGGGAATTTCGGCGAAAACACTAATGGACGTGTTCATATAAGATGTAACCTCGCAAAACAAAAAGACTTAGTACTAAGGACGGGAGGTGCCGCTGGCCGGAGAGGGAAGCAGAGGGGAGTGAAAGGGGGATGGAAGATAGGCGCCCATTCTTTTTAGCGAGGAAAGCTAGGGCTTGTCAATGCCTCAGAAACGTTACGTCGTCTTAATCTTTTAGGAGAGAGTCACGAGAGAATAGGGGTTTAAGGCTCTTTTTTGTTACAAAACTTTACCTAAACTCCGTGTAGCGGTCGTTCCTTCGGTAGGGTTGGCAAATTCCCCAAGGGGCCAGAACCGCGCCTTGCCCCTTCCCCTAGCCCTAGTGGCCCCTCTATCTAGACCTCCCTAGGGCTAGGCGTTCCCTTGGGCGCGATTCGCCGAGCGCCGGTCAAATAGAATAGATACCCTGGGGAAAACCCTGTGAAATTCCCCCCTCAGGCTGGGGAAAACCGGCGGAATTTGACGGAAAAAAAGTTAGAAAAATAAGAATTACAAAATTTAGGCCACTATGTCACAATTTAGGGAAATTCCCTTTTCTTCCTCCTAACCGCCGCGCTATGACCGCCCCCCTCAAAAAAGGTTCTCTGATCCGAGTCGTCCCCGAGCGCCTAGCCGATAGCCTCGAAGCCCAGGCCAGCGACCGGCGCTTTCCCCCCTATCTCTTTGAAACCACTGGGGAAATCCTCGATATCCAATCCGACTACGCCCTGGTGCGTTTCCGAGTGCCGACCCCCAATGTTTGGCTCCGTCTTGACCAACTGTCTGCGAGCACCTAGATCAATGGCCTCCCAACCTGTGAATTTTCTCCCCTGCCAGTCCTCCCAGGTGACCGTCGTCGGCGCCGGCAATGTGGGCAGAACTCTGGCCCAGCGCTTGCTAGAAAAGAATCTAGCGGATGTGGTTTTGTTAGATATCGTGCCGGGCCTGCCCCAGGGGATCGCCCTAGATTTGACCTCCGCCCAGGGAGTCGAGGAAGGCGATAGCCATATTCTGGGAACCAACGACTACGCAGACACGGCGGGGTCGGCCATTGTCGTCATCACCGCCGGGCTGGCCCGGAAACCCGGCATGACCCGGGAGGATTTACTCTTAACCAACGCCCAAATTGTGGCGGACTCCGCTCGGAACGCCCTGCGCTATTCCCCGGAAGCCCTGTTTATCGTCATTACCAATCCTCTGGACGTGATGACTTACCTGACCTGGCAAGCGACGGGATTGCCTCCCCAACGGGTGATGGGCATGGCGGGGGTTCTCGATTCTTCCCGGTTGAAAACCTTTATCGCCCTCCACCTCGGCGCTAGCCCCGCGGATATCAGCACCCTCGTCCTCGGGGGCCACGGGGATTTGATGTTGCCCCTGCCC
The DNA here is from genome assembly GCA_046304295.1 of Cyanobacteriota bacterium. Taxonomy (GTDB): domain Bacteria; phylum Cyanobacteriota; class Cyanobacteriia; order Cyanobacteriales; family Microcystaceae; genus Synechocystis. Next base: position 11,797 of record JBKCES010000336.1, read on the forward strand.
CGGTACTGCACCGTAGGCGGCGTCCCCATTACCGAGCTTTTGCCCCCGGACGTCATCGAGCAACTGGTGGAGCGCACCCGCAACGGCGGCGCCGAAGTGGTTAAACTCCTCCAGACCGGCGGCGCTTACTACGCCCCGGCCGCGTCCGCCTGTGTTATGGTAGAGGCGATTTTACGGAACCAGTCCCGTCTGCTCCCCGCCGCCGCTTACCTACAAGGGGAATACGGATTAGAGGATCTTTTTCTGGGGGTTCCCTGTCGTCTGGGCTGTCAGGGGGTAGCCGATATTTTGGAGGTGAATCTCAGCGAAGCGGAACTCGGCGCGCTTCATCAATCCGCCCAATCGGTTCGTCAGAATATTGGTCTTGCCCAACGGTACTTGCATCTCTAAACCGCTCCCTTTGCCTCCATGCCCCTCTTCGCTCAGTTTGTCTTAGTCGTTCTCCTGCCGGTGGTGGCCTATAGTCTTTTTGGGCACTATCCCTCCCGGACAGTGATCTTACTGCTGTTCATCGGCGGTTATCTGTTTTTGCCCCGCACTGTGGGGGTGCTTTTGCCCTTGATTCCCGACTATGGCGGCATGGTGGCGGTTTGCTACGTTATTTTGTTGGGAACTCTACTCTTTGACGCCGGGCGCTTCACCCGTTACCGCCCCCACTGGATCGACGGGCTGATGGTCGCTTGGTGTAGCTCCGGGATGTGGTCGTCTTTGACCAATGATTTGGGGTTCTATGACGGTCTCAATGTTACTTTAGATAATATTGCAGTTTGGGCTTTACCTTATCTTTTAGGACGTCTTTATCTAAACAGCCTGGCGAGCATGAAGGAAGCCGCTGTGATTTTAGTTAAAGGGGCCTTGATTTATGTCCCCTTCTGTTTGTGGGAAATTAAGATGAGTCCCCAATTCCATAAACTGGTCTACGGGGCCAACGCCCACCGTTCGGGTATCTCCCAAGCCCGCAGAAGTTTCGGTCTTTGGCGCCCCATGGTGTTTATGGATCATGGCTTACTGGTGGCCATGTTTATGTTTTGCGCCGCCTTAGTGGCCCTTTGGCTCTGGCAGTCCCAAGCGGTTAAAGAAATTTGGGGACAACCCATCAAGACCCACGCGATTATTCTCAGCGTGACCCTTATCGCTATCCAATCCGGCAATACCTATGTTTATCTTCTGGTGAGCGGCGCTATCTTACTGCTTCTGAAACTCTGGAAAACTAACCTTCCCGTTCTGCTAATTCTAGGGGGCATTATTTTTTATCTCTCTATAGCTACGACAGGAAACTTTAATGGCGACGGCATCGTTGATTGGATCGCCCAGAATTTCAGCGCCGAGCGGGCCCAATCTTTAGGTTTTCGGTTTCAAGAAGAAGTGAAACTCATCGCTCATGCCCAACAACAATGGTTTTTTGGCTGGGGTGGCTGGGGTCGCAATCGTCCTGAACTTTATCTGGGTCGCAAAGAGCTAAAGATCGTGATTGATAGCCTCTGGATTATCACCTTCGGAAATAATGGTGTATTTGGACTCGTCACTCTTTATGGCGCTTTTCTCGCTCCGTTAACTTTACTGCTGACTTGGCGTTATCCGCCCCGGCTTTGGTTTCATCCCCAGGTGGCGCCGACCATCGCTCTCGGACTGTGCGTGGTCTTTTTTTTATTTGACAGTCTCTTCAACGCGCCGGTTTTTCCCGGTTTTCTCTTAATCACCGGCGGTATGACTAGCTTAGTTGCTCGCAACAGCGAAGTTACTGCGCAAGCTAAGACCCCGATTTCCCCTATCTCCTGCCCCCGCACCCTCCATCCTCGGGGATAATCCATCTATGACTCCCGCTTTTTCCGCCCCCGGCGGCGCCGATCTCACTCGCTTTGATAGCCGTTTGGCTTGGTATCCCGTTTTTTATCTCGCAGATCTCACCCCAGGGCGGCTCTATCGGTTTACCCTACTGGAAATTGACTTAGTGATTTGGTGGGATGCCGAGGGCAACCAATGGCGGGCCCATCGAGACCAATGTCCCCACCGTCTAGCGCCGCTATCCCAGGGTCGAGTCAATGAAAAGGGCTTGTTAGAATGCCCCTACCATGGCTGGGCCTTTGACGGGGAAGGCACCTGCCAAGGGATTCCCCAACAACCCGCCGGGGGTCAGGGTCAAACTTCCCAACGGGCGTGTCTGGAATCCTTCGCCACCGCCAGCGCCCAGGATCTGCTCTTTGTTTTTGCCGGTGCCGCCGATTTGGCCCCCCAAGTTCCCTTACCGCTCGTTGACGCTTTGGAGGAAAATCCTCAGGATTGGGTTTGCCTCGACATTTTCCGGGATTTGCCCTACGACGCCCTAACCCTCTTGGAAAATGTTTTAGACTCCAGCCATATCCCCTACACCCACCACAACACCGTCGGTAAACGCAGTAACGTCAGCCCCGTGAATCTGGAAATTCTCCAGTCCGACCGTCAAGGCTTTCGGGGCGTGTGGCCCGAGGGCCCCCGTAAAGGAACTCTGGGACGGCAGGACACCGCCTTTATTGCCCCCGGCTTGATGTGGCATGACCTCACCTCCCAACAATTTGGCCGCACCTTAACGGTGGTCTACGCCACCCCCATCCGTAAGGGAGAATGCCGTCTTTTCGCCCGTTTTCCCTTCAAATTCGCCTCGGCTTTCCCCAAATTCGCCATTCAACTCACCCCCCGCTGGTATTCCCACCTAGGACAAAATCGGGTGTTGGAAGACGACCAAATTTTTCTCCACTTCCAGGAGCGTTATCTCGCCCAACGGGGAGGAAGCGAGCAATACGTCAAAGCCTGCTACTTGCCCACCAAGGCGGATCTCTTCGTGCTGGAATATCGAAACTGGCTGGCCCGTTACCAAAGCGATCCCTTCCCGGGCCAGTCTTTTTCCCCCCCTTTAAGCGCCGAAGTTCTCCTTGACCGCTATCACTCCCACACCCAACATTGCGCGAGTTGCCAGGGTGCCCTCAAAAATTTAGAACGCCTGCGGTTTAGCTTGGGAATTCTAGCTTTATTAATCCTAACTGCTTTACCCTGGAGCGCCGGTCAATCCACTTTAACTTTGGGGTTAACTCTACTCTTAGTCGGCGTCGTTCTCGGTTGGCTGGGTTTGGGTCGCCTACGCCAATCTTTTTATCAAGGGCCTCCCGTCCCGCCCCGAAATTTGTCCTAGGGGTAACAGCGGCCACCATCTGGGGAAAAGGAATGGTCTAGTTTAGGGAATATTGCCCTGGTCTGAGATCCGACCCCGGGTTTAACCTGAAGCGGCATGAGCCTCTTTTTCTCCAACCTCTTTCTTCACAGATGACGGCCCATCGTCTAGAGCGTTTGTTGCAGGGGGTGGCGGATGTCACCCAATTTTTGTTGACCGAGGAAGACTACGCCTTGGGGGTCAATCGCGCCTTAGCGGCGCTGGGGGCCGCCACCGGAGTGGATCGGATCTATGTCTTTGTCATCCATCCCCATCCCGTTCATCAAAAACCCGCCACGAGTCAACTGTGGGAATGGATCGCCGAGGGAATTGTCCCGGAAATTGACAACCCCCTCCTGCAAAATCTGGTCTTGGAAGAGTTTATCCCTCGTTGGTACGAGATTTTTCAGCGAGGAGAAGAGGTCGCGGGTAAAGTCAGAGATTTTCCAGAGTCGGAGCGGGCAATTCTTCAACCCCAGGGTATTTTGTCTCTCCTAGCGGCGCCGATTGCGATCAAGGGAAGGTTATGGGGTTTTATCGGTTTTGATGATTGCCACCGGGAGCAGGAGTGGAGCGCCGTCGAGATTTATACCCTGAAAGCCATCGCCGGCAGTTTAGGGGGAGTGGCGGCTCGCCATGAGCTAGAGCAAAAGGTCGGTCAACGAACTCAGGAGCTTTTACTGGCTAAAGAGGAAACCGAGCGGGCCAATCAAGCGCTCAGACGGGAAAATAACCGACGCAAAAAAATCCAAAAAAAGCTCCTCCACGACGCCCTCCACGACCCCCTCACGGGGTTGCCCAACCGTCTCTTATTTATGGATCGAGTCGAAAGACTCATAGCCCACACTCAACGCTTTCCCGACTATCAATTTGCGGTTTTATTCATCGATCTTGACCGTTTTAAACTGATCAACGATAGTCTGGGTCATTGCGCTGGAGACCGCCTCCTTATATTTTGCGGACAATTATTCCAGCGTCTCATTCGAGTTGGCGACACCGTCGCCCGTTTGGGGGGAGATGAATTCGCGATTCTGTTGGATGGCGTTCAGGAGGTTGACGAAGTTCTTTCCAACGCCGCCCAAATTCTCTCGGAACTCGCCCAGGCGGCGCCGCCGGAAATTAACCATCTCCACCTCAGCGCCAGTATTGGCATTGCGCTAGGGGACGCCGATAGCGACTGCGCCGAGGATTTATTGCGCAACGCCGATATCGCCATGTACCGGGCTAAAGGAACCGGGAAAGCCCGCTACAGCGTTTTTGACGAGACTCTTCACCACCAAGTCCGGCGGGCCTTACAGTTGGAAAGCGACCTGAAAAAGGTTCTGGAGCGGGGAGAATTAATTATGTACTATCAACCTATCCTGCATTTTGAGAGCCAACGCCTAGTGGGTCTAGAGGCTCTACTGCGCTGGAGCCATCCCCGGGAAGGGTTAATTTCCCCTTCGGAGTTTATTCCCATCGCCGAAGAGTCGGGTTTAATTATTACTCTCGGAGAATGGGTTTTAGAGGAATCTTGCC
>JBKCES010000337.1:0-5078 GCA_046304295.1 Cyanobacteriota bacterium
GGATTACTGACCTTGCCGAGGAAGCCAAGAATCAACAAAGGTGTTACGATATCTCTCTAGAAGAAGAAACGTCATACAAATTAAGGAACACAAGCCACATGGCAGAGTTTGTTAAGTCAATATCCTTCGATGGACGGGATATCCGACTCAAGATCGGAACGTTAGCTCCTCAAGCGGGCGGCGCTGTCCTCATTCAGTCCGGTGATACGGCAGTTCTAGTGGCAGCGACTCGCGCGAAAGCCAGGGAAGGGATTGATTTTCTCCCATTAACCGTTGATTACGAAGAACGACTCTACGCAGCGGGTCGGATTCCGGGGGGCTTCCTCCGTCGGGAAGGCCGTCCTCCCGAAAAAGCCACCCTAATCAGCCGTCTGATTGACCGCCCTCTGCGTCCCCTGTTTCCCCAATGGCTCCGGGAAGATCTGCAAGTCGTAGCCACGACCCTTTCCATGGATGAGGATGTGCCCCCGGATGTGCTAGCGGTAACCGGCGCTTCCGTCGCCTCGATCCTTGCGCAGATTCCCTTCTTCGGCCCCATGGCCGCCGTGCGGGTGGGTTTAATCGGCGACGATTTTATTATTAATCCTACCTACCGGGAAATTAACTACGGCGAGTTGGATCTGGTGGTGGCGGGTAGTCCCGACGGAGTGGTGATGGTGGAAGCCGGCGCTAATCAACTGCCAGAGCAGGACATCATCGAAGCCATTGATTTTGGTTACGAAGCGGTATTGGATCTGATCAAGGCTCAAAAAGAGCTGATGGCGGATTTAGGCTTAGAGCTAGTCACCCTAGCGCCGCCGGCGGTGAACGAAGCAGTGGCTCAGTTTATCGAAGAGCGGGCCAAAAAGCCCATCGCCCAAATTCTGACCCAATTCGACCTCGGGAAAGATAAACGAGATCAGGCGCTGGACGAAGTTAAGGAAACCCAAGTCCTGGCGGCACTGGCGGAACTGCCGGAGGAAGATCCGGTGAAAACGGGGGTCGCAGAAGACAGCAAGCTTGTCGATACCCTCTATAAGTCCCTGACCAAAAAGCTGATGCGTCAGCAAATTTTGGAAGACGGGGTGCGGGTGGACGGTCGCAAACTGGATGAGGTGCGCCCCATTGGCTGTATGGTGGGCGTTCTGCCCCGCAGGGTTCACGGTAGCGCCTTGTTTAACCGGGGCTTAACCCAGGTGTTATCCCTAGCGACTCTGGGTTCCCCCGGCGATGCCCAGGACTTGGCGGACGACCTCCATCCCGAAGATGAAAAACGCTATCTCCACCACTACAATTTCCCCCCCTACTCCGTGGGCGAAACCCGCCCCATGCGCTCCCCCGGTCGTCGGGAAATCGGCCACGGCGCTCTGGCGGAACGGGCCATGTTGCCGGTTCTGCCCCACAAGGAAAGTTTTCCCTACGTAGTCCGGGTGGTGTCGGAAGTCCTCTCCTCCAATGGCTCCACTTCTATGGGGTCGGTCTGCGGCTCCACCTTGGCACTGATGGACGCGGGGGTGCCTATCAGTAAACCCGTCAGCGGCGCCGCCATGGGACTGATCAAAGAAGGGTCGGAGGTGCGTATCCTGACGGATATTCAGGGCATCGAAGACTTCCTCGGGGATATGGACTTCAAAGTCGCCGGCACCGACAACGGCATCACCGCCCTGCAAATGGATATGAAGATCACCGGTTTGCCTATGGACGTGGTGGCGAAAGCTATCCTCCAGGCCCGACCGGCCCGGCTCCATATCCTCGAAAAAATGCTTTCCGCCTTGGGGCGTCCCCGGACGGAACTTTCTCCCTTCGCGCCCCGCCTGCTAACCCTGAAGATTGACCCCGAGTTAATCGGGTTAGTCATCGGCCCCGGCGGTAAAACCATCAAGGGCATCACCGAGCAGACCAGTTGCAAGATCGACATCGCCGACGACGGCACCGTCACCATCGCCTCCAGCGAAGGGGAGCGGGCGGAGCGGGCCCGGCAGATCATCTACAACATGACCCGCAAACTCAACGAAGGGGAAGTCTATGTGGGCCGCGTCACCCGCATTATCCAAATCGGTGCTTTTGTGGAAGTGCTCCCCGGTAAAGAGGGCATGATCCACATCTCGCAATTGGCGGAAGGTCGCGTCGGTCGCGTGGAAGACGAAGTGGCCGTAGGCGACGAAGTGGTGGTCAAGGTGCGGGAAATCGACTCTAAGGGGCGCCTGAACCTGACCCGTTTGGGCATTCACCCCGACGAAGCCGCCGCCGCCCGCCGTAATCTGGCGAACTAGTTCAGTTCCTCGACGGCTCAAAACCATGTAGAGCATAATTAGGACTATTCAGTAAAGGTAGCCGGGGTTAACGCCCCGGTGATTTTCTAAGATGACGACTCTACCCCTCTAAGTGGTGCACTTCATTCTTGAATCAGCGAATCTTGACAGTTGCGGAAACTAGACAATAAAAAATCCACCGCCAAAACTGGGGTGGATCGGAATTTAGTCTAGGGTTTCGGTCGTTATTAAGGCGACTTGATGGAGCCGAGCAGAGTCGAACTGCTGTCCAAACTGGGTATTCACCTTCCGCTCATTCACAGGTTTATCCCCGCTGACCCTTGGGGCTGGAACCATCTCTTATCCCAGATGGCGGGATGCTTTAGTTGAGGCTTTCCCGAAGAGTTAACCAAAGAAACGCTAATCGGGGCATCCGTTGGGGTTAACCTCTACGCTCTTAACGGAGTCGAACGAGAAGTAAGCGGTCTCTGACGAGAATCTCTTGCGAGAGTTAGGCCGCAACGGCCACGCGCTTGAAGCTGACGATGTTGTTCGCAGTTACAGTTTGTTTGAGCCTTGGATTTACGAGAGGAGACTCACTCTCGACCTGCATCACAGAAAAGCTTTCGCCAACCTGTCGAAACCGTTGCGGCCCCTTGATGACATCTAACTATTTTAAAGGATTTTGGCAAAAATGACAAGGGATGTCCAAGAATTCCACATTCAGAATGTAATCAAAGATACGGAAACTCCTCAACAATAAATATAAGTGGATAAATTTATTACTGTGACTAGGCTTTAAAAATAGAGTTCAAGTGAATAGCAAGGATTCTGAGAGTGTCAATGCATTTGTCTTTCAAGAAACTTGGAAGGGAGTTTAGCAGAGGGAGACTTTCTTGATAAATATCAAGATTCTGAGGCACTTTGGAAAAAGGCTTTCAGCTTATTGACTAGGTTTTGTAAATCTCGCCAGGAGAGCTTGAGAAGAGTAAAGATTCCCACGAAAATAAGAACAGCACCGATGAGGACATTACGGTCGTAGAGAAACAGACCCACTAAAACAATAAAATAAGGAGAAAGAATGCCGCTAATTTTTTCCACCACCGCCACAATTTCCGGCGCCGGCTCCTGCTTTGGGCTAAAACTCAATTCCGTGTCTTCGCTGTTCATCTCGGGATCTGTCTCCATTAAAGCCGATTCTTGTTCTTGAAAAATACGTTCTAAATTAAGGGATTCTTCAGAGGAAGCGGGGCGCTCGGATTTGCCAAACATAGTAGGGTTAACGATAGAGAATAGGGGCGGAAAACTTAGCGGTTGCAGAGAAAGTTTTATCCCCCCTAATCCCCCTTGGGAAGGGGGGAACCGAATTCAAAGCACCTACTTCGACAGGCTTAGTACGGCACCTGACAAAGGGGGATTGTCCCACTGAGCAACGCCGAAGTGTAGGGGGATTCTCCCAGACAGTTAGGGCATTTCCAAACATCCTATGAGGAAGGGGGCGAGGGGGTTAACTGTTGTTTGAGGATTTCCAGCGCCGACCAGCGCCCGTCTGTCACGGCGACGTCTTCTCGGGAAACCGAGGGGGGTTGACAGTCTTTACCGCAGAGGCGTTGCAGGGGGAGTGCCAGGGTAAATTGCTCGTAGAGCCAGGCATCGACATCAAAGTCTCCGTCCGGGGGCAATTGTTCCGATAGATCCTCCCAGGCCAATTCCCGCTCCGGGGGTAGGGTCTCCGCCGTCGGCGCTTCCAGCCAAATTAACTCCGAGGTGTTCAGGGTCAAACGGTAGTTATAGCTCTGGATACAGCGGTCGCAGGTCAGATTAACAATGGTCTCGGCGCTGACCCCCACTTCTAGAAAAGTGCCGCCGTGGCGAATTTTCAGTTGCCCTTTGACGGGGGTTAAGCTTTCCAAGTCGGGAACGGCGCCGTCGAGGTGGATAATTTGGGTCGCCTCGGGTTGGCGCAGAAGGTGGGGGATGTGGATAGGATACATTTTCAGTTATCAGTGATCAGATGACAGATATCAGAATCAGTTTGTAGGGTGTGTTAGGCGTGCGCCCCAGAGCCGGACCTCAACACCTTAACCCTAGGGCGTGTTGGCGCCCCGTTCCGCCTCCACCTCCGCCTCCACCTCCGCCTGAAGGCGCTCCCGCTCCGCCGGGGTTAAGCTCTCCCAACGTTTTTGGATCAGGGCTTCTTCGTAGTCTTTGATTTGTTGATGGTAGGTCATGTCGTGGGTCAGCACCCGGAAAATATAGGAGCAGAGCCAGAGGAGCAGGCCCCCGACGAGAACCGCCTGGGCCCAAATCCCCGCCTTCTGACTTTCGACACCAAAAGCCAACAAAAGACCGTAAGCCAAGCCCCCGGCGAGAAAAAAGCCCAGTCCTATCCCTAAAACATCAATGCGTCGCATCAGCAGTCCTCCTTAATTTCAGCGCCGATTGATTGAACTTAATAAACCTAATGCGGGTTAAACCGCCCGGCGCTGGGGGCGAAAATTAAGAATGGGACTCAAGAGCAACATTCCGGGGAAAAAGAAAAAGACGAGGAAATACATGAACATGCGCTCTAAAGAACTAACGCTGTACCAACGGATTTTGAGGTAAAAGTAAACGCCCAGGGGCAGAACCAGCAGGTAAACCCCGCTCAATAGCAGGTAGAGCAAAGCCACAAGACCGGTGTCAGAAAGCAAGATATCCATAGGTGTAGACCAAATATTCGGAGGGAGCGCCGAGCAAAACTTGCCAGTAAAACTTTAGCGTAGATTACCCCGCCCTGTCCGTCATCGAGTCACGGTTTTTTGCCCGAGTCGGCACCGGTTCCCCAATTTGCTAAGGTATTTAGGC
>JBKCES010000338.1:0-8442 GCA_046304295.1 Cyanobacteriota bacterium
GGGAGGGAAGGGGGGAGCAGGGGGAGATTCTAGCGTTTTTTCCACGCCCTATAGCGGTATTCTCTTGGGTGAGAGACAGATCGAGGGTTGTCCTTCGGCGTTGCTCAGGGGCCGCTACGCTCAGGGCGCGAGGGCTGAGCGTAGCCGAAGCCCTAATCCGCTTGGGTTTTGGTTTGGATCAATTCGATTTTGTAGCCGTTGGGATCTTCGACAAAGGCGATGACGGTGGAGCCGTGTTTCATGGGGCCGGGTTCCCGGCTGACTTTACCGCCCCGTTGTTTGATGAGGTCGCAAGTGTGGTAAATGTCGTCTACTCCTAGGGCGATGTGGCCGAAGGCGTTGCCGAGGTCGTAATTATCGACGCCCCAGTTGTGGGTGAGTTCAATCACGCATTGCTCGGATTCTTCGCCGTAGCCTACGAAGGCCAAGGTAAATTCGCCGCTAGGATAATCTTTTTTCCGCAGAAGGGTCATCCCCAGCACATCGCAGTAAAAGCCTAAGGAGGCATCTAGGTCTTTGACCCGGAGCATGGTGTGAATGATTCGCATAGGACGGTTAGAGGGGTTAGGAAGGATTTTACCGCTAGGGGCCCAAAAGCGTCCCTATTCTAACTAAAAGCAAAAAGCCCGGCGGGAAGCCGGGCCTGTCAAGGGGAGATAAAAAATACACTTGTAAAAATTTTGGCGATTAACTGGCGGCCAACTCGGGCGGAGCCCATTACCTAGGCCAGTAATCCTAGGGTTTTGCCGTTGTTCTTGGCCAAACGAATCAGTTCTTGGCGCTTTTTGGCGTCGACGCCGACCCAGTTGCAAAAGCGGGTGATGGTTTGGCAATGGAGGGCGATGGCCTTGCCCCGCAGTTGGTTGAATTTACCTTTACCGTTTTGCTGGCGAACTAAAACAACGACGGGGGCGAACATGGCGAAAACTCCTAGGGGAAAGGTGTGGGGGGAAGAGAGGCGGTTTCTTTAAGTTATGTAACGAATTGTAACAGTTCTGTAAAGAATTGTAAAGTTTGCTTGACAAATAAATTCTGATGACTCTCATTACCGGAGCTTATTTAGGGTCGGCGTCTCGGAGAGGGGCGGAAGACGCTAAGCTAGAAAGCTGTTGCCTCCGTTCTTTGCCCTTGGAATGAAAAATATTTTTAGCGACCTGCTGGCACCCCAGGGTTCCGCCTATCCCCGTCAGGGAAAGAAACACCGGGGCATTGCCCTCAAGTCGGAGCCGGAAATCGCCATCATGCGGCAGGCTGGAGCCATCGCCGGAACGGTGCTGGCGGAAGTCCGGGCCCTGGCCCAACCAGGAGTCACCACCGGGGAACTGGATCGCTACGCCGAGGCCCGGATTCGGGAACTGGGCGCTGTTCCCAGTTTTAAGGGTTACCGCGGTTTTCCCGCCTCCCTATGTGTTTCTATCAACGCCGAAGCCGTCCACGGCGTTCCCAACCGGTGCCGGCGACTCCGCTCGGGGGATTTGCTCAAGGTGGATACCGGCGCCTATTTCCAGGGCTATCATGGCGACTCCTGTATTACTATCGCCGTGGGGCAGATTTCTTCCAAGGCCCGTCGCTTGATGGAGGCGGCGGAAGCGGCGCTGTACCAAGGCATTGAACAGGTGAAACCGGACAATCGTTTAATGGATATCGCCGGAGCGATTGAAGATTACGTCAAACCCCTGGGCTACAGCATTGTGCAGGACTTTACCGGCCATGGCGTGGGGCGGGAACTTCACGAAGACCCCCACGTGTTTAACGTCCGCACCCGAGACTTGCCCAACGTCCAACTCAAAGTCGGGATGACCCTCGCTATTGAGCCGATTGTTAACGCTGGCTCCCGCTTTACCCGCACTCTTAAGGACCGCTGGACGGTGGTCACCCTGGATAATGCCCTCTCGGCTCAGTTTGAGCACACGGTTTTAGTCACCCCTACGGGTTATGAAATTCTCACCTATCCCGACCTAACCCGTCTGCCGTGCTCGATAGATAAAGCTGAGCCGTCACGGGGACAGGGGAAAAAAGTCAAAGCCGGTTTGGTGAATCGGTGAGGGTCTCACTTGAATAAGGACTGCCTCTCCGGCGCGATCGCCGTTGGGTAAAAATCGGATGGAGCCATTGGGGGTTGAGGCAGAAAATTGCTCAGAACTCAACGCTTGCTGTAGCCCTAAACGAGTCGGATTGTCCCTCAATCCCGCCGCAATGGCATAGATGGCGTCATAGACGCCAGCGGTGCGCCAAGAAACGTCTCCTCCCCAGCGTTTGCGAGCCGCCTTAGCAAAAGTCTGATTCCCCTGAACTTTGGGACTCCAAACGGAGACGAGGATTAAGTTTTGGACAAGCTGACTCTGTTGGAGGGTCTTGATTGTAGCCAGGGTGTTAGAGCCATAAAGTTTTAATTTATTTTGATTAGCTTGAGCTATTTCATAGGCTTTATTTAATCGATCAATGTAAGGAGAAAGCAGGAGACTATCGGCGCCCTGACTGACCGCCTCTCTAATTTCTTCGACAGGATCAAAAGCGGGAGAGCTGAAATCGCAAATGGTTGCGGCGGGTTGTTTCCCATTGGCTAAAAGATTGGCGACAAATTCCTGTTGGAATGAGACGCTATCCGGCGCTTGGGAGTCATAGCAAATACTAATTTTTCGGCTTTGCTGTTTAACGATTTGAGCTAGAGCTTTAGCGGAAGAGCCAATACTGGGAACAACTCGAAAGATATAATCCCCAGTATCAGAAACTCCATTCGCCAAACTAGTTGGATTAACCATGACCAGTCGCCCTTTTTGATAGAAGGGAGCCGCAGCGATACTGGCATTGCTGGCGTTGTGGCCCGCTACGGCTAAGATTTCAGGATTTTGGCTCAGCTCCTGGGCAACCTGGGCAGAAATTTCGGGTTTATTGCCATCATTAACAATCATGATATGAAGATGCCGACCATTGATGCCTCCCGACTGATTAATTTCCGTCTGGGCTTGGGCCGCGCCCCGGAGCATTTCTTGACCAATATTGAGGTTTTCAATGGAGAGAACGAGAGCGATTTTGAGAGGATTGTGATTCTGGGCTTGGAGGTTATTCAGATAAATTTGAGCTTCAGGATCATTGGGATGATTTTGGAGATAGTCGGACAGGAGTTGGATGGCTTGATCCTTATTTCCTTCCACAATGGCTTTGGCGGCAAACTGTTTGGCTTCATTGTCAGCGCCGGGAACCAAGATCGTTTTCCCGTCGCTCATTCTAGCTTTTAAGGGATTTTTATCAATACCGTTATCGTTGCCATTATCCTTGGCGCCGATCTGAGTCCAGAACCAGTAAGCTCCGCCGAGAAGACTAACGGTAATGAGAAGAGCGGCAATCAGAAGTGGGATGTCATTTTTGCGAGTCATGGGGATAGATTTTGGATTGAGCAATCTTAAGTCAATAATAGACAAAATTACCAGAAAAAATACTCTACACTGTCTCTCCCAAAACCAAAGACGTCACCACGGTGCCGCAACGCTCCCCGTAGGCGGAAATTTGAATCGGTGCGCCCTGGGGCCCTTGAATGACCCATTCCAAATGGCGCCGATAGTCGGAGCCTTCCGCTAGGGATTCGTAGAACTTGTTGGAGCGCCCCTCTAGGTGGAACAATTCCTGATGGAGATGGCCGGAAATCAGTTTCACCCCCGGCGCTAGGCTGAGACTGACTTCGATGGGCCGCACCGCTTTTCGTTCCAAAGCCTTTTTACTAGTGTAAGTGGGCAGAAAGCCTTGATTTTCCCACTGAACCACCAGGTGGTAAATATCGCCGCCTTGAGGGGTTAAACGAACCTGGGACAGCGCTAACCGGGGAGACAGCAAGGCTAAATTAATAGCCAGCCGAGCTTGTTTTTCGCAAATCTCTGGTAAATACTGAGCCGGCGCGTTTTGCCAAACCGCCTTCTCATGCCAGCCGCCGATTTCCACGGGCCCCAGTTGGGGATGCTCAAAGGGCCGCCAAGGGACAAAGCCCTGCCCTTGCAGTTCCTCGTCGTTCCAACGCAGAAGTTGGTAGTCGTCCTCCGGCGCGTGCCAGCGGAACCACTGGATAAAATCGTTCTTTTTAATCCCCGCCTGGGTCGGCGCGTCCCAAAGTTCAACGGTGAAACCGTACCAGCCATAGTGGTCGTAGCCGTAGTCGTCCATCACCCCGTAGCAGACTTCCTTGGGATGGTAGCGAAAATCGTGGTAGGAGGAAATGCAGGGATAACCGGTGTGGCGGGTGGCCTTTTCCCCCAGAAGTTTGTAAATCTCCAAATCCTCCGTGGGGAAGTGCTCGTCCGGGTGGGTGCTGTAGGGACGAATGAAGACCGCCGAATAGGTGTGGTAGCTTAAAAAGCCGTTAATGTTGCGGTTTTCCTGCCAAAATTCCGCCTCTGCTCGGGTTTCCGGCTCGGAAAAGGGAAAATCCCCCGCGCCCTGTTGTTGGTTTTCCGGTGCCCAGAGGTGGGGATAGTTGCGGTTAAAGTCCATTCCTTCTAGAGTCGGTGCCATAGAAAAGCCGTAGCCGTCGTAGTTGCGAATCAGCCCCTCCGGCAGAAGGGTGTAATATTCGCCGCCAAACTCCTCCGGCTCCCGGCGGATCATGACCCGGGAATCTTGCTCGGAAATCTTCCAAGCGCCGCAATCGTCCCGGAGTCGCATCTGGAGGATTAAGCCGTCGCCGTTGACGTCTTCCGGATAGAGACCGTCCCGCTCTTCGGGGTAGGGGTAGGGGCGGACGCTGGAGCGCAGACGGTAGGGGGTGGTCAGGTATTTTTCGGCACCGTCCACGGCCAGCCGGGGCAGGATATAAACCGTGTGATGGTCTAACAGTTGGGTGATTTGGGGATCGGCGCCGTATTGGGTCGCTAATTTATGGAGTAAATACAGCGCAACGGCGGAGCCGGTCACTTCCCCGGCGTGGGTGTTGGCGTCCACCCAATAGCCCGGCTTTTTCAGCGCCGCCCCGGTGGCTTGGTTGGTGACCGCCATCACCCAAATATCCCGGCCTTCGTAGCTCTGGCCAATAACTCGGCGCTCTAGCAGATGGGGATAGGCCTTGAGGTGGGCATCCAAAAACTCGGAGATTTCCGAGTAGGTCAAGTAACGGCTAAAGTCAAAGGCGAGAACGGTCATGGGCGGTAGGGCGGGATTCGGGAGAGGCCGACAGGGTTTTATAGTATAGATCTGAGACCGGGAATCGGGGCTTTATCGCTACTTTAGATTAAGCGCCAAGGTCTCAGAGGAGTCCATCGATTGTCAGGTAAACTCCCTACAGCCGTTGACTGAGGCGGAGTGCCAACGCCTCCCGGGCTTGTTCTCGGTCGTCGAAGTGGATTTTTTCCGTACCCAGAATTTGGTAATCTTCATGACCCTTGCCGGCAATGAGGACGCCATCCCCCGGTTTCGCTTCCCGGATGGCTCGGTGGATGGCCTCGGAGCGGTCGCTAATGACCCAGGGATCGATGGCCGGGGGAACCCCGGCGATAACGTCTCCCAAAATTTGCCCCGGATCTTCCGTGCGGGGATTATCGGAGGTGATCACCGCCAGATCCGCCAACTGAGCGCCGATTTTGCCCATGAGGGGGCGCTTGGTTCGGTCCCGGTCGCCGCCGCAACCAAAGACACAAATCAAACGACCCGGCACAAAGGGACGGGCGGCCTTGAGGGCGTTTTCGAGACTGTCGGGGGTGTGGGCATAATCGACGATGACGCTAATATCCTGCTCGGCGCTGATCCGCACCCGCTCCATCCGGCCGGGCACGCCGGGAAACTGGGGTAAAGCACCGAGCATTGCTTCGACCGATAGACCGAAGTGAACCCCAGCGGCCAGGGCGGCTAAGAGATTGGCTAAATTAAACTGCCCTACGAGGGGAGAGGCAAAGGGAAATTTACCGGCGGGGGTGACTAGGGTTCCTCTAACGCCCGTGGGTTCATAGGTCAAATCTTCCGTGTAAAAATCCGCCTCCGGGTCGCTGACGCCGTAGCTCCAAGCTTTCTCGGCGCCTAATCGCTCCCACAAGCGCCGACCGTAGGGGTCTTCCCGGTTTAAAACGGCCCGCCCCTGGAGGTAATGGTCTTCAAAAAGGAGCGCCTTGGCGGCGAAATAGGCCTCCATGGTGCCGTGAAAGTCTAGATGATCTTGAGTCAGGTTGGTAAAGACGGCGCAGGCAAACTCGCATTCCTTCACTCGGCCCTGAACCAAGGCGTGGGAACTGACTTCCATGATGGCGTAGTCGCTTCCCGCAGCCAGCGCCTGGGCCAGTTGTTTTTGTAAATCCGCCGCGAAGGGAGTCGTATGAGTCGCCGTCTCCTGAAACCCCGGCCAACGGCTGTAGAGGGTGCCCAAGAGCGCCGTCGGGCGTTGGCTTTGATTGAGGAAAAACTCAATTAAATGGGTGGTGGTGGTTTTACCGTTGGTGCCGGTCACGCCCGCTAATTTTAATTTCCGGGTGGGATACCCGTAGAAGGCCGCCGCCACCTGGGCGCAGGCAACCACCATATCCGGCGCCGTCATTACGCATTCTCCTGCCGTGGGAGGATGTTTGGCCAGAGCTTCGGGACTCACCAGCGCCGCCATGGCTCCCCCCTGAAGGGCGCCGGGCCAAAAGTCGCCCCCGTCCACCCGCGTCCCCGGCATTCCCAAAAATAAACTCCCGGGCCCGCAGGCGTGGGAGTTGGTGGACAGCGCCGTCACCGGTAGATCTAGAGCGGGATGTTCGGTCTGGTTCAGTAAACCGGGGAGAGATGCCAAGAGGGAGCGGAGGGTTGTCATAGGTGAGAGATAACGATGGGAAATCGCTGACAAAACTGCCCCCAGTTTAAGCCCAAAGGTTCCCCGGATTGTAGCCAGCTTAACGGTCTCGCTTTTTTGCGGCGCCCCTGGGGAGACAATCTGACCCCAAGGGGGGGATAAAGACAAGTCTTGGGTCAAAATGGGTGAAGATGAGGCTCTTTGGTGGCGCCATGCTCTACAAAATTCGCTTTCGCCCTGATTTTTCTATTCTGGCTATTACCCTGAAGCCTGGGGAAAAACTCGCTATCGCCTCGGCGGCGCTGGTGAGTCTAGACGAAGGATTAACGGTGAAACAAAAACGGATGCTGGGTCTGTTCTCCGCCTTGCTCTATCGCCTCTGGGGCGGTTATTTTCCCCCCTTCGCCCAAATCCACAACCCCACCGAAGAGCCGTTAAGTCTGACCCTCAGTAAAGCCCTGCCGGGGGATATTACCCGTTTGGATCTCACCAAAACCGGCGTCTGTTTAGTTCCCGGCGCCCATATCGCCCACACCAGCGGCGCTAAACTGGGGCTTCAGTGGGTCGGCTGGTCCAGTTGGCTGACGGGACAAGGCCTCTTTGCCCTCAAACTCTCCGGCAAGGGTCGGGTTTTTTTGGGTAGTTATGGGCAATTGATCCAGCGCCAAGTCCACCAGAGCCTCGTGATTGAGCAGGGGCATCTTGTCGCCTACAACGCCAAACTCAAATTGAAAGTGAACTTTCCCAAGGGTCTGGTAGGAAACAACATCTCGGGGGAGGGGCTGGCCAGCCAATTCCAAGGCGGCGGCATCGTCTATCTCCAGTCCCGGAGTTGCTCTGGCATGGCCCGCTATCTGCGCCTCCAATTTCGCTGATCCCCGTTCTCGTTCTCAACCTATGCGCGTCGAACTCCTGTCCAATCAGTCTCAGACCATCGCCCAGGCCCAGTTAGACTCCAAAGAAGAACTAATGATTCAAGCGGGTGCTTTAATCGCCCTTCAGGGGGATTTTAAAATCAACACCTTCATGCGGCGGGGACGGGAGTCCGCCAAGAGAAAAGTCTTCCAAGCGCCGTCTAAATCCCTTTTCCTTCAAAGTTTTAAGGCCGGGGAAGAAGGCGGCGTTCTCTATCTGGCCCCAGCTCTCATCGGCCGCCTCGCTCAATATCAAATGAGTAAGTATAAATTCATTGTTCGGCACAGTTCTTACCTCGCCTGCGACGGCAAAATCGAGCTTTTTGTCGGTTTTGAGAGCTTTAAAGCCAAGCCCGGCGCCGAAAACAGCACCTGGCTCAGTCTGGTGGGAGACGGCGCCGTTGTGGTGAGCGGCTTAGGGGGCGTTTATCCTGTGGAAGTGTCGGGAGAATACACTGTTAACATGGAGCATATCGTCGCTTTTGAAAATACCTTGAAAACCAAAATTTTGCCCAAGAATCAACTCGCCGACGGCGCCGGTGTCTTCTGTCAGTTTAAAGGAGAAGGATTGCTCTACTGCCAGACCCACCGTCCCAAGGCCATGGCCAGAAGACTCGAACACGGCGCTCTGCCGGAAAACTTCAAACTCCATCGGCGGGAGCAAAGTTTCAAACTGCGGACTTAGCCTATACTTCAGTCAAATTCTGATATCCCAGGCCTAAATGGGGGGGGGACGCAATCCAATGGCGATCCCCCCCCCTTCCCAAGGCTACCGTGTATACA
>JBKCES010000339.1:0-10281 GCA_046304295.1 Cyanobacteriota bacterium
GTGCGATTTTCTATCGAGTGCAAGTGGTGGGGGATTCTCCCCATCTCCTCTCCCAGGTGAAACAAATCGAACCCCTAGCCTATGTGCGAACAACAGACCGGACGATTCAGGCGGGAACCTTTACCCAAAGTCATTTGGCCCAGGAGCGTTTAGATCTCTTAAATCAAAAAGGTTTGGAAGGGAGCATTTTACCCGTGACCCCCGAGGAGGGTCTCGCCATTTCCCACCCATCCCAACTGCGTTACCAAATACGCAAAGAAGTCCCCTAGGGATAGGGCACCTTTAGATCAAAAACAAGACTAATCACTGTAGGCTTAAATTTACTAAAATGAGAGCGCAACAGTTTATATAGCGGTCACATCTGGGTTGTAAATTGCCCTTCGTCCAAAGACTTTACCCATAAGCGTTCCGGCATTTAGAATTTTACAAATCGTTTATGATCGCTATAGCAGGCCTAAATGGGTGGTGAACGCAATCAAGTGATGATCCCCCCCAACCCCCCTTGAAAAGGGGGGAGCTAATCCGGGCCTGTTCATGATTCACTTAGGCCCGCTATAACGCCGCGCTGTTAATTTTTACTTCCAACCCGCTGCGGTCATAATCTGTAGAGCCTTGCCAAGATTGGGACCATACTGGGACACCGGCACGGTGCTTTCCTTAAAGGTTCCCCATTTGGCCACTGCTGGATCGAGGGCGACGCCTTTCACAACGGGATACTCGTTGTTCGCCTGGGCAAAGAACTTTTGAGCGCCGGGACTCACCAAATATTCTAAGAAGCGAACGCCGTTGGCCCGATTGGGCGCAGTTTTGACCACGCCGCCGCCGCTGATATTGATATGGGTTCCCTTACCTTTTTGGTCGGGGAAGATCACCCCCACCTTGTTGTAAATTTCCCGCTTTTTGGGGTCTTTATCCGTGGCGTAACTGCCTAAATAATAGGTATTGACCAGAGCGAGGTCTCCCACCCCGGCCGCCACGGCTTCGATTTGGGCCTTGTC
Source organism: Cyanobacteriota bacterium (assembly GCA_046304295.1). Lineage (GTDB taxonomy): Bacteria > Cyanobacteriota > Cyanobacteriia > Cyanobacteriales > Microcystaceae > Synechocystis. The sequence goes on from JBKCES010000339.1 coordinate 999, forward strand.
GTTGCCCTGGGGCGGACGGGCGAAATTGGCCACCAGCCCCTTACTCCAGTTGCTCAGGGCGCTCTCTCCCTGGGTAATCAACAGCCAAGCGCCGATGGATTGGCTATAGATATTACTGGAGGAACGGCTGAGGACTTTGCCCTTCCATTGGGGCTTGGCCAAATCTGCGTAGTTTTGAACTTGTCCTGGCTTGACCTTGGCTTTGTTATAGACAATCACCCGGGCCCGCTTGCTGAAACCAAACCAGTGGTTTTGGGGGTCTCGCAGATTACTGGGGACGGCGCTTTGCAGGGTTTTGGAGGTCGTGGGGCTAAAAATACCCTCCTGGGTGGCTCGCCAGAGCCGCCCAGCATCGGCGGTAATGAAGACATCGGCGGGGCTGTTTTTGCCCTCGCTCTTGATGCGAACTATTAGCGGATCGGGTTCCCCCTCAATCACGTTCACCTTAATCCCGGTTTGGCGGGTAAATTGGTCGTAGAGTTGTTGATCGGTGTTGTAGTGGCGGGAGGAATAGACGTTAACCGCGCCTTTTGCCTGGGCGAAAAGCGCCGATTGATGGGCGATTGAACCTGCCGCCAAGGCGACAGTGGTGACGGTGCTGAGGAGAAAAGCGCGTCGAGTCCAAAATGAGGTCATGGCAACTAAAAAAAATTGACGGTTAAAGTTAGGAATTATTCCTTGATTATCCTAAGCTCAACTGAAAATTTTTGTCAATACTATTGCGGATTAATCGCAAGATGAGCGGCCCGCCCCGGGCGACTCGGATGGAAATCGATGCCACGGACGGGCCGCCGGTGATATAATAACGGGGTAATTTGTTACATTTCTTAATCCCTTCTTAATTTTTCTGCGCCGTCCCGCCGCCTTGTTAGGCTAGGGTTGTTTCCCAAGCGCCCTGAGTTCTGGCGGTTTCAGAAAGCCCCTTTTATGAATTTTCCCCTACAGCACCAGCGGGCCCTCGTAACCGGCGCCAGTAGCGGTATCGGTCGAGCTATCGCCATCGCTTTAGCCCAGTCTGGGTGTTCCGTCGCCCTTGTGGGGCGTTCCCTCGATAAGCTTGATGCGCTCGCCGCCGAAATTGAGGAGACTCCCGGCTCCGCTCAGGTTTATTGTCTGGATCTGAGTCAAGTGGACACTATCGGATCTGCAATCCAGCCCATCATCAACGCCTTTGGGGTTCCTGATATTTTGGTCAACAGCGCCGGTATCGCCCATACCCGCCCGCTATTGGACACCTCCCTGAGCGACTGGCGGCAGGCTTTAGACCTGAATCTAACCAGCGTCTTCGAGGTAGCCAAAGCCGTTTTGCCGGGGATGCGGAGCCAAGGCCGGGGCACGATTCTCAATATCGCGTCCGTGGCGGCCCGACAGGTTTTCCCCAACTGGGGCCTCTACTGCGTCACCAAGGCGGCGCTAGTGGCCTTCAGTCAGGCCTTGGCCCTGGAGGAGCGCCCCCACGGCATCCGAGTCACCGTCCTGTCCCCCGGCTCCGTCAACACGCCCCTCTGGGATACAGACACCGTGGACGCGGATTTTGACCGCAGTTTAATGCTGACCCCGGACATTGTCGCCCAGGCGGCCCTGCAAGCCATTTTGCTCCCCCCGTCGGCGGTAATTACGGAAATGACCCTGCTTCCCAGCGTCGGCGTCTTTTAAAGCCTCCTCTATTTTTTTATCTCTTAGTTATTTGACCCTCTTTTTTATCTGATGACCATGGCTTCTTCCTCCGATTTGTCTAATAACGGCGCCCCTTTGATTGAAACCAAGCTGGGAGAACGGTTGGCTACCCTGCCGGATCGCAATACCCACAACGGCCGTCCCGCTCAACTCCACCTAGGGGAGGGGGAAGCCAACAAAGAAAAAATGATGGATTCGGTACGGATGATGCTAGAAGCTGTGGGGGAAGACCCGGAGCGGGAGGGTCTCCTGAAAACGCCGAAGCGGGTGGCGGAAGCGATGCAATTCTTGACCCAGGGCTACACCCAATCCCTAGAAGAACTGGTGAACGGCGCCATCTTCGACGAGGGGCACAACGAAATGGTGTTGGTGCGGGATATTACTTTCTTTAGTCTCTGCGAGCATCACATGTTGCCCTTTATGGGGAAAGCCCACGTGGCCTATATTCCTAACCAAAAGGTGGTGGGGCTGAGCAAGCTGGCTCGCATCGTAGAAATGTACTCCCGGCGCCTACAGGTTCAAGAGCGCCTGAACCGGCAAATTGCCGAAGCGATTCAGGAAGTGCTCGAACCCAGGGGCGTCGCGGTGGTGATGGAGGCCACTCACATGTGTATGGTCATGCGGGGAGTGCAAAAACCTGGTTCTTGGACCGTGACCAGCGCCATGGTGGGGGCCTTCCAGGACGATCAAAAAACCCGGGAAGAATTTCTCAATTTAATTCGCCACCAGCCCAATTTTTACTAAACTTGGGCTATAGCCAACGGCCGCCCATCTCTGTTATTTCAGTCTGCCCAACCCATGAAAGATCACGCTTCTAAAGACCATAGCCGCCTTCTCCTAGTTGATGATGATCCCAACTTAATTTTGTTGGTCAAGGACTACCTAGAATTTCAGGGCTACGAGGTGGCCACCGCCGAAAACGGCCGGGAGGCGCTAGAGATCCTAGAGCAGAAAGTGCCGGATATGATCATCTGCGACATTATGATGCCGGAGATGGACGGCTACGCCTTGATTGAAAAAATCCGTCAAGATTCTCGCCTCAGTTGGATTCCGGTGATGTTTCTCTCCGCTAAGGGGCAAAGTCAAGACCGGGTCAAGGGTCTTAATACCGGCGCCGACGTTTACTTAGTCAAACCCTTTGAGCCGGAAGAACTGGTGGCCCAGGTAGAGTCTTCCCTCCGGCAGACCCGGCGCTTGATGGGGCTGAATAGCCGTCCCAGCGATGACAATCTACGGATTCAGGTGTCGCCCCAGGTGGAATTGACCCCCACGGAACGAAAGGTGGTGCAGTTCGTTTCCCAGGGGTTATCCAATCGGGAAATCGCCGAGCGATTGAAGGTGAGTCAGCGCACCATCGAGAGCCATGTGTCCAATATGCTGAATAAAACGGGTCTCCATAACCGCACGGAGTTGGCCCGTTGGGCGATTCAATGCCATTTCGCTTAGGAAAATGTTTGGCAAGTCTCTAGCTCTCTCCATGAATCCCCCTAAATCCCCCTTTGCCAGGAGGACTTTGAGAAGGTTTCCCCCCTTTGTAAGGCTACGGTGTACACAGATCTTGGCTAACGACCTAAATTTTGGGTTTGATCCCCCTAAATCCCCCTTTACAAGGGGGACTTAGAGAAGATTTTCCCCCTTTCTAAGGGGGGTTAGGGGGGATTCTGACATTTGTGTATACACGGTAGCTTTGTAAGGGGGGCTAGGGGGGATCGAGTTTACCTTTGTTAAGCAAACCTCTAAATTTTTTGAACCGTAGGCATGGAGATTAAAAACGGCTTCATCGGCGCCGTGGGGAATACCCCCCTGATTCGCCTCAATAGTTTCAGTGAGGAAACGGGGTGCGAGATCCTCGGCAAGGCGGAATTTCTCAATCCCGGCGGCTCTGTCAAGGACCGGGCGGCGCTGGAAATTATCGAAGACGCCGAGCGCCGGGGCTTGCTCAAACCTGGGGGAACCGTGGTGGAGGGCACGGCGGGCAATACTGGCATCGGCCTGGCCCATATCTGTAACGCCAAGGGCTATCGGTGTTTAATCGTCATTCCCGAAACCCAATCCCAGGAAAAAATCGACCTTCTCCGCACCCTCGGTGCCGAAGTACGGACGGTGCCAGCGGTTCCCTATCGAGATCCGAATAATTATGTCAAACTCTCCGGGCGGCTAGCGGCGGAGTTGGACAACGCTATTTGGGCCAATCAGTTTGATAATCTGGCTAACCGTCAGGCCCACTATAAAACCACCGGCCCGGAAATCTGGCGCCAAACGGAGGGGCGGGTGGACGCTTGGGTCGCGGCCACCGGCACCGGGGGCACCTACGCCGGAGCGGCGCTGTACTTGAAGGAACAATCGGAGTCTATCCGTTGCGTTCTGGCGGATCCCCTGGGAAGCGGCCTCTATAGCTACGTCAAAACCGGGGAAATTAAAAGCGAAGGCAGTTCCATCACCGAAGGCATCGGCAACAGCCGAGTCACCGCTAATCTAGAGGGGGTTCCCATTGACGACGCTATCCAAATCCCAGATCAGGAGGCGGTGAATACCGTTTATCAACTCCTACGGCGGGACGGTCTCTTTCTGGGTGGCTCCGTGGGCATTAATGTGGCGGCGGCCGCGACCCTAGCCCGCCGGTTAGGCCGCGGTCACACCATCGTCACCGTTCTCTGCGACGGCGGCGCTCGCTATCAGTCTCGGCTTTTTAACTGCGAGTGGTTAGCCGGGAAAGGGTTACAGATCCCTTCCGTCTCTGGTTAAAGATCTTCTAGAGACGCTGGCTCTGCTTCTTCTTCCTTGACAACTTCCGGCGGCGCTAGCAAGGTGGCCAACACCTTGTCAATGCGAATTCCGTCCATATCCACCACCTCTAGACGCAGATCTTCAGTTTCAAAGTAATCGCCGGATTGGGGAATCCGGCCGAGGGTTTCAATAATAAACCCCCCCAGGGTATGGAAGTTTCCTTCGTCTTCGTTGGGGAGGGTTTCTTTCTCAAAGAGGTCTTTAAATTCGTCAATGGGCAAGAGACCGTCCAAGAGCCAAGAGCCGTCTTCCCGTTGAATAATCTGGGGTTCCTCTCGCTCGTTGTCCTTGGGAAGAGCGCCGACAATGGCCTCGATCAGATCGTTTAAGGTGACTAATCCTTCAATACCGCCATACTCATCCGTGATCAGAGCGATGTGGGTGCCGGACTCCCGAAACATCTCTAGAACGGAGAGGGAGCGGGCGTTTTCAGTAACAAATAGGGGCGGTTGGACTAATTGCCGGAGATCAACGGCTTGGCCTGACCATTGGGCGTTGAGAATATCTTTGATGCGGACAAAACCCAAACACTCGTCTAGACTGTCTTGACCCACGGGGTAGCGGGAAAAGCGGGTTTCTTGGATTTCAGTTTGATTTTCCTCCCAGGAACACTCCACATCCAACCAAGAAATGGCGGTTCTGGGGGTCATCAAGGTTTTAATGGGGCGGTCCCCAAGCCGGAAAACCCGTTCCACAATTTCCTGCTCCGCCTCTTCGATCATCCCCGCCTGGGCGCCCTGCTCAATTAAAACCCGGATTTCTTCCTCCGTAATGGGGCTTTCTTCGTTGTTATTGACTCCCAGCAGACCCAGGAGTGCGTCGGTGGAAAGGCTGAGTAAATGGATCAGGGGCGCCGTGGCTCGGGAGAGCCAGAGCATAAAGGGCGCCACATGACAGGCTAATTTTTCCGGCTGGCTGAGGGCGACGCGCTTGGGCACCAGTTCCCCAATCACGAGGGAAAGATAGGTAATTAGCCCAACGACGAGAAATATGCTGAGAGGATTGCTGTAGGGCGCCGTCAAGGGAATCGATTTGAGCACTTCCCCTAGGCGCCGGGCCACCGTCGCACCCCCCACGGCGCCGCTAAGGATGCCGATGAGGGTGATGCCGATTTGGACGGCAGAGAGAAAATTATTGGGGGACTTGGCCAGCTTGAGCGCCAACTTGGCCCGGCGGTCGCCCTGCTTGGCCAACTGCTCTAGCCGGACTTTGCGGGCCGAAACAATGGCAATTTCCGACCCCGAGAAAACACCGTTCGCTACGACTAGGACAAGAATCAGGAAAATTTCAAGGCCAACAGGAGACATTCAGGGAGGGGGGGTAAAGGGCGGCGGTCGTCCTCTGGAAAAGGCTCAAATCGAGGCGACGGGCCAAGCAAGGGGTAAAGACGAAGGCCTTCGTCTTGGGGTTGCCCATAAAGGCGGGGTTAATGAATGAGATTATGCCACACCCCCGCCTGTCCTAGGGGAATCATTGATTACAGACCGGCGAGGATGGGGTAGAATCAGGAAGGTGAATTTTGAGAAAAAATGATCAAGTTACGCTTAAAACGTTTCGGTAAAAAGAGAGAAGTGAGTTATCGGATTGTGGCCATGCACAGCACCAGCCGTCGCGATGGTCGTCCTCTAGAGGAGTTGGGATTCTACAATCCCCGCACCGACGAGACTCGCTTAAACGTCCCCGCTATTGTCCAGCGCCTCAAACAGGGCGCCCAGCCGACGGATACGGTGCGCTCCCTGCTCCAGAAAGCTCAGGTTTTTGAACAGCTTAAGGCCTAATGTCTAACTCCCGTCTCCCGGCTTCCCCGTCTCTGCTTCCCGACTACGGCGCGTTGGTCAAGTTTTTAATCCAACCCTTTCTAGAATCCCCCGACTCCTTCAAGGTGGACTGCGAACCCCCCAACCAGCAGGGGCGGGTCTGGATTCGGGTGGCTTTTGACGGGGACGAAAAGGGGCGTTTTTTTGGCCGGGGCGGCCGCAACCTCCAATCCATCCGGGCGGTGCTGGCGGCGGCGGCGGCGGCGGTGGGTCAATCCGCCTACCTCGATATCTACGACGGTAGCCGGGATTCGGGACGAGCTTACCATCCCCAGCGCCGTAAGCGCCCGTCGGCCCTGAGTTCGGAGACTCCCCCGCCCTACCAAAGACGGCGCTCTCGTTCTCTCTCCGACCCGTCGGCGCCGCCTCCCTACTCCTTTTGATTGTTAAGCATCCTCCCAACTAACTGGTCGGGGGGATTTTGCTTTCTGAGGGCGCAACCTCTCCTTTGAGCAAAGGTGGCTATAATGCCTCTAGCCTGTCCTCCCTCAAACTGGAGTGTAAAACCATGAAAGTTGATCGTCCCAACGCCAAGGAACTCACCCCCGAGGAGCGGAAAGAACTGGAGCAACTTAAGGACGTTTTAGAAACCGCCATCGCCGACGGCGTTGTTAGTGCCGCCGAACGGGAGCAAATTCGGGAGGCGATTTTGGGAAATAGTCCGGGGCCGGATCTGCTCTACGAAAAACTTCTGCTCCTGCGGCGCTTGGTGACAGAAAAGATTAACGAAGGGGTTTTGGCGTCGGAGAGTCTCGGCTTGGACTAGGACTCCGTTAGAATAAGGGTTTGACGGCCTCGGGCCATTAGCGATTTTATCTCAAAGGAAAAACCCATGCAGATTCGGGGTAGCGAGCAAACCAGCCTCAGTTGGACGGGGGACTTATTAGCCCTCGGCTTTTTTGAAAACGCGGTGGAGTTGACCGCGGACTTGGCCAAACTGGACGAGCGCCTAGGGGGCGTGCTTCAGGAGTTAATTCAGGAGATGGAGTTTAAGGGCAAAGGCAGCCAGAAAGTCCTGGCCCGGGTGGGAACCCAAACCCCGATTCGCAAAATTCTCTTAATCGGTCTGGGAAAAATCGAAAATTTCGGTGCCGAAGCTCTCCTTCAGGCCGCCGCCACCGCGGCCCGGGCCGCCAAGGGGGAGAAGGTTAAAACCCTGGCGCTGGCTCTGCCCCAACTCCAGCATCAGCCCGCTTTAACGGCCCAGCGCCTGGCGGAAGGGGTTTTATTGGCGCTTCATCAGGACACCCGCTTTAAGTCCGACCCAGAGGAGAAAGGTCTAAAACTGGAAACGGTAGAGTTGCTGGAACTGGGGGATCAAAGCGCCGCCATCGCCCAGGGAGAAATCATCAGCGGCGGGGTCATTTTAGCCAAGGAACTGGTGGCGGCGCCGGCCAATGAAGTCACGCCCCAGACCTTCGCCGACGTGGCGGCGGATCTGGCCCAAACCTACGGACTGGATCTGGAAATTCTGGAAGAGGCGGATTGCCAAGCTTTGGGCATGGGAGCCTTTCTTGGGGTGGGTAAAGCGTCGGAGCTACCGCCGAAATTTATTCACCTCACCTACCGTCCCTCCAACCCGGTTAAAAAGCTGGCCATTGTCGGCAAAAGTCTCACCTTCGACTCCGGCGGTCTCAATATTAAAGGCGCCGGGAGCGGTATCGAAACCATGAAGATGGATATGGGGGGCGGCGGCGCCACCCTCGGCGCGGCTAAGGCCATCGCTCAACTGAAACCCCCGGTGGAAGTGCACTTTATCTGCGCGGCCACGGAAAATATGATCAGCGGCAAGGCGCTCCACCCCGGCGATATCCTCCGGGCTTCTAACGGCAAAACCATTGAGGTGAACAACACCGACGCCGAAGGGCGTCTGACCCTGGCGGACGCTTTAGTTTTTGCGGAAAAGTTGGAAGTGGATGCCATCGTTGATCTAGCTACCCTCACCGGTGCTTGTATTGTGGCCCTAGGAGACGACATCGCCGGTCTCTGGAGTCCCGACAAGAGCTTAGCTACGGCCATTAAAACCGCAGGCGAAGCTGTAGGGGAAAAATTCTGGGTCATGCCCCTAGAGGAAAAATACTTCGAGGGTCTCAAATCTCCCATCGCCGATATGAAAAACACCGGCCCCCGGGCTGGCGGCTCCATCACTGCGGCGCTATTCCTCAAACAATTTGTCGAGAAAACCCCCTGGGCCCATCTAGACGTCGCCGGGCCGGTTTGGGCGGAAAAAGGCAACGGCCTCCACAGCGCCGGCGCCACCGGTTTTCCAGTCCGCACCCTAGTGGAGTGGGTCTTAAACCAGTCCTAGGCGCTGGAACTTTTGGGGAATTGGCTCTATCCTTAGACCTAACCCTATGGTGTGAGGGGATGAGGAGTGTCTATGGTTGTCAGTCAGGAGCGGGAGCGCCGCGCCTATAGTTACGCCCTCGGGGATTTGATTCGCCAACGAGCCTGGGTGGAAATCGACTCTTCCGCCCTAGCCCACAATGTGCGTCAGTTTAAAGCTTTGCTGAAACCCGGCGCCGGTTTAATGGCGGTGGTCAAGGCCGACGCCTACGGTCACGGCGCCGTCCGGGTTGCGCCCATTCTGCTGGAAGCCGGCGCCGATAGATTAGCGGTAGCTACCCTGGGGGAAGGGATTGAACTGCGGGAAGCGGGGATTACAGCGCCGATTTTACTGCTAGGGGGCATTAACAACCCGGCGGAAATTCGGGCCCTGGCTCCCTGGCGCTTGGAGCCGACTCTCGTCAGTCGGGAGCAAATTTTACAGGTGGCCCAGACCCTAGGGGAACAGGGAGAAACCTTGCCGGTTCACCTCAAAGTCGATACGGGTATGTCTCGCCTTGGTATTCCCTGCCAGGAAACCCTCGCCACCGTCCGCCTGATTCGGGATTTGGCTCCCCTCCAACTCCAGAGTCTCTATTCCCACCTAGCCACCGCCGACCACCCGGACCCCACGGTGATGAACCAACCACGGCGGCGCTTTCAGGAAGCGCTTACCC
>JBKCES010000340.1:0-3439 GCA_046304295.1 Cyanobacteriota bacterium
GAAAATGGGGGTTGTGAGCCGGGAATTGGGATTTTCATTATTAAGAGAAAACCTAAAATAATCAAAAACCGGCATTTTCAATACCGAAATCGTCTAATCTTATAGCTTACAAAGTTTGGATACCCCCCTGAACGGTTACACTTAAATAAACCTAAACTGACTTGCGGCGCCGGCGCCTTTAAGGGTTAGCGGCTCAGGTGCCACAGTTAAAATAACGGTGTCGTCATTGGACAGCGTCCGTTGCCACGACTTTCCCCTTATAGATGAGTCAAAAGTTTTCGGCTGAGGTGAGAGGGTCATGTCCCCGAGGAAATTGAAGCCTGTAAACTCGTCAGGCGCTCTAGAACCTCTTGGCTATGGATAGCCGGTTGCACCGCCAAAAACCGCTCCCGCAGGATGCCGTCGGGGTCGATCAAATAAGTATGGCGGAGGGACATACCGCTGAGCCAAGAGCTATAGGCCTTGCTCACAGCGCCGGTGGTATCCGCCAACAGAGGAAACCGGAGTCCTTCTTCCTCGCAAAACTCCCGGTGGGAATCGACGCTATCGACGCTGACGCCGAGAATCGCCGCGTTTTTCTCTCGGTAGAGGGGTAAATCCTTCTGAAAGCGCCGGGCTTCGAGGGTGCAACCGGGGGTAAAGTCCTGGGGATAGAAATAGAGAACCAGCCATTGTCCCCGGTAGTCCGAGAGAGAAATCTCCCCCCCGCCGCTATTACTGGGGAGGGTAAAATCCGGCGCCGGGCTGTTGAGGGGCAATTGGGGGCCGCCGAGGGCGTAAACCGGTTGGGGAACCCAGAAGGCGGCGCCGATCCACAGCGCAAGGCTGAGACAAATCCAAAGTAGGGATTTAGGGAAAACGGGGAAATTCATAGGTTCAGATTACAGATATAGCAGGCCTAAGTCAATCATGAACAGGTTCCGGTTGGCTCCCCCCTTTCCAAGGGGGGTTGGGGGGGATAATCCTTGGATTGCGTTCACCACCCATTTAGGCCTGCTATACCAGATACCAGATATCAGAGATTTTATTCCACTGATGTTCTCGCCCGCCCGCTCAAGGCTGGCGTAAATTCTCCTCCCACTTACGGGGAGCGCTAGCGCGGCGGATATTGCGCCAAATCTGGGTAGCCGCTAGGGTGCCGTCCGCCACAGCCACGGAGACCTGGTTTAAACCCTGCTTGAGATCCCCGAGGGCGAAAATACGGGGATGGTTGGTTTGACACATGGAATTGGTGATCAAATTCTCCCCGTCCCAATCTAGATCCGGGATATGTTTGAGGTAGTGGTTATGGTAAATCGACCCCATATTGACCAGACCCGTCGTGGCTTCGACAATAGCGCCGTCTTCTAATTCCACCCCCTGAAGGTGGTGATTCTCCCCGAGAAAGCGCCGAATTTTCTGCTCGTAGAGAGGATAGCCGTGCTCCGCCAGTTTGGCTTTCATTTCGGCGCCGACGGGACAGAGACCGTGGGTTAACACAGAAATATAGGGCGTGAACCAATTTAAGACAAAGGCGGCGTTAATTTGGCTTTCAGTTTTCACAATCAAAACCGCCTTCTGATCCCACATATCAAAACCGTCGCAGATCATACAGACATGGAGAGTATAACCGGCGTAATCATAGACATTCTGCATATCCTCCAACTCCGGCAAAACGTCGATAATTCCAGAGGCCGCAATCAAATATTTACTGCGAAAAACCGGATAAATACTATTACTTTTACCCACCTTCACTTTCACCGCAAACGTCTCCCCTTCATCCGTCACATCCTCCACATAACCCCGCAGATGATCAGCTCCCCAAGCAATAGCCTGTTTCGCGCCGTGGTTGAGAATGTCCCGCCCCGGCGTGTCGGGATCAAGCCCGACGTAATTTCTCAAATCCTGCATCCACAACGAACGCCCCTTGCCCTTCTCCACCACCAAACACTTGAGACCGTAGCGAGCCAGATAAATAGCCGCCGAAAGCCCGCCCATACCGCCCCCCACCACAATGGCGTCGTAGAGGGTATTCAAACGAGCGTCTAGGTTTTGGCTAGAGAGTTTCATGGCGGGTTGGGGATTGAGAATTAAGAGTTAGGGATTAGGGTTGTTAAACTGCGTCTACTTCTGAGCTTTATCCCCGTACACTTCGGCAAGCTCAGTGGAACAATCCCCCTTGGGAAGGGGGACTTTGAAGCCAGTTCCCCCCTTTCAAAGGGGGGCTAGGGGGGATTCTGACCTTTATAGGTGTACGGTAGCCATCGGAGGGGGAGTTAATAAGACTTAACTGTTACCTGATATCTGTCATCTGATATCTGCTCAGTTTAGCCCACAAATTCCTTACGGGGAGCGGAAACCCCGGCGGATTCGGTGCCTTTGAGGTAGGCCAGCATGGTGTCGGCGTCGCTGACTTCAAAGGGATCGATGGGGCAGTTGTCGGAGAAGTCCGGCTCGACAAAGAGTTTTTCGATGACGCCGTCGTCGACCAGCATCGAATAGCGCCAGGAGCGCATCCCAAAACCGAGGTTGGATTTATCCACCAGCATCCCCATTTTGCGGGTAAATTCGCCGTTGCCGTCGGGAAGCAGGAAGACTTTATCCGCGCCGATTTGTTGACCCCATTTGAACATCACGAAGGCGTCGTTCACGGACACGCAGATAATCTCGTCCACGCCCTGGGCTTTAAATTCCTCGTAAAGTTCTTCGTAGCGGGGCAGGTGGTTAGAGGAGCAGGTGGGGGTGAAAGCGCCGGGGAGGGAAAAGACCACAACTTTTTTGCCGCCGAAGATCTGCTCGGTGGTTTTGTCTTCCCAGCGGAAGGGGTTAGGCCCGGGCACGGATTCGTCGCGCACGCGGGTTTTGAAGGTGACGCTGGGGACGCGTTCGGGAGTCATAGAAACCTCGGTTGGAATAGGTAAAAGTCAACTAAAAGGGCGATGGACTTGAGGCCCAGACCGCTTGCTTCTCAGAATAATTCTGAGATAAGAATTTGTCAAGACTGAAAAGAAAATGCTTAAATAAAGGTTAAGAAGCCAAAAGCGCCGAGAAAAAAGGCGCTAAAATCAACGCTCCCTAAAACTTCCCCAGAGAAGCCCCCTCCTCAGCCCTGATGGGAGAGCCGCCCGCCATGACGCCCGCCACCCCAGAGCAGATTATTCAGAGCCTTAAGTCCAAGGGCCTACGGGTCACGCCCCAACGTTTCGCCGTCTACGCCAATTTGTTGGCCCGAGCCGATCACCCCACGGCGGAGCAAATCCTCCTGGATCTCAACCAGTCGGCGCCGCAATCCTCCCAGGCCACGGTTTACAGTTCCTTGCAGGCCCTACGGCAGGCGGGGTTAGCGAGGGAGGTGCTTTTGGACGAGGGGGTCTGTCGCTACGACGCCAAGGTGGAACCCCACCACCATTTTCGCTGTCGCGGGTGCGGGCAAATTCGGGATATCGCCTGGGAACAGTTC
>JBKCES010000341.1:0-15254 GCA_046304295.1 Cyanobacteriota bacterium
TGTTGGATATCCTCACTGGCGATCCCGGCGATCCGACTTCTCCCGCGGCGCTGAAATTACAGGCCAGTCAGGAAGCGGTGCTGAGTCAGGTCATCGCCCAAATTCGTCAAAGTTTAGACCTCTCGGATATTCTCCGGGCCACCGTCACGGAAGTGCGGCGCTTTCTCTGGGTGGATCGGCTGGTGATTTATCAATTCAACCCGCCCCTAGTCAGCGCTCGCGCCTCCCTAGAAGGGGGCGAAATTATCTGCGAAGCCACGGCGTCGGAGGAAATCCCCTCTCTTTTGGGGTTAATTACAGAGAATGATTGTTTTACTCAGGTCGCCACCTATGAGCACAAATATTTAAACGGCGCCGTTGTGGGGGTCAACGACATTGAAACCCACTATTCTTCCTCCTACTGTTTAATTAACCTTCTGCAAAAATACCAAATTCGGGCCAAACTCATCGCTCCCATTGTGGTGGAAGGACAACTCTGGGGCTTGTTAATCGCCCATCAATGCCACTATCCCCGCCAGTGGCTCGACAGTGAAAAAAGTTTCCTCGGGCAAATTGGGGAACATCTCGCCGTGGCTATTTTCCAGTCCCAACTTTACGCCCAGGTGCAACACCAGAAAAACACCTTTGAAAAACGGGTCATTGAACGAACGAAGGATCTCCGCTCGGCGCTGTTGGCGGCCCAGGCGGCGAATCATCTCAAGGGGGAGTTTTTAAACAATATCACCCACGAACTACGCACGCCCCTGACATGTATCATCGGGCTTTCCGGCACCCTGCTCCATTGGTCGAACCGGGGCAGTAGCTTGCCGGTGGATAAACAACAGCATTATCTGGAAACCATTCAGGACAGCGGTAAGCGCCTGATGGAATTGATTAACGATATTATCGATCTCTCTCAACTGGAATCGGGTCAGTCAGTTCTTCATTTTCAAGAATTTTCCCTACAAAGTCTAGGACAGAAAGTCCTCCATTACCTCGAAGAGGCGGCGCTGGCAAAAAACTTAACCCTCAATTTTGATCTGCAAATCCGTCCCGAAGAAGATAACTTCTGCGCCGACCCCGAGCGCCTAGAGCAAATTTTGACCCATCTCCTGCAAAACGGCATTAAATACACTCCCAATCTGGGACGCGTCACCCTCCGGGTCTGGCGGGAAAGTAAGCAAGCCATTTTTCAAGTGGAAGACACCGGCGTGGGCATGAGCGCCGAGCAGGTGCCCTTTTTATTCGAGGCCTTTAAACAGTTAAACAATAACCAACAGCGCACCTACGAAAGCACCGGTTTAGGTTTAGCGTTAACCAAACAACTGGTGGAATTGCACGGCGGTCGCATCGAGGTGGATTCCACCCTGGGTCAAGGCTCTATCTTCACCCTCTTTATCCCCTGCCAAAAACTCGGCGCTTTCAAAAAATCCTCCCCCTCGGCGCCGTTTTTGGCAGAGCCGAGACCCAATTCCGGCGTGGTGGTGATTGAGCAGGACGAGGAAGTGGCCACCCTGATTTGCGAACTCCTCACCGCTGCCGATTATCAGGTCATTTGGCTCATTGACAGCGCCATCGCCCTTCGTCAAATCGAGGTTTTGCAACCGGGTTTAGTCCTCATTGATAAGGATTTAGATAATGTCCACAGTATTAGCCGCCACCTGAAGAACTCTCACCAACTGGCGCCGTTAAAAGTAATTTTACTAAGCGAGCAGATTTCCTCAAGCGAATGGCAGACCTTTTCCCAAAACGGCATCGACGACTATTTACTCAAACCCCTCCAGCCGGATCTCCTGCTCCAGCGCCTCAGTATTCTCCAGTCCGGTTAACTCTGTATCCCGCATTTGGCGAGCTGGCAGGACTCCAAGATAATTTTCATGGTCTATATCTAGGCTCCCCGCCAGAGCAACCAGAGGACAAAAAAGGCGGAGACGACCAACTGTAAGGCCATGACCGGCAAGCCATAATGTAAAAAACGATGGAAAGAAATGGGGCGCCCGTGTTGCTCCGCAATCCCGGCGGCCACAATATTAGAAGACGCGCCCACTAGGGTGCCGTTGCCCCCCACCGTAGCGCCGAACATCATGGCGTAAAAGAGGGGCAACACTTCCGGGGGAAATTGCCCGGCAAAATCAGGGCTAAGGACTTCTGGGCTGGCTAGGCCAATATTGACCACATATTGTTTCAATAGAGGCACCATCGCCACCACCAAGGGAATATTGGGAATGACGCTGGAGAGAAGACCAACAAAAAAAACGAGCAAAAGAGCGCCGAGGGCAATATTTTTACCCACCACGATAGCCAGTAGTTGAGCGAGATAAGCGGTGACTCCGGTCTTTTCCAAAGCGCCGATAATCACAAAAGTGGACATAAAAAAGATCAGGGTGCTCCAGTCCACATCTTTTAAAATATTATTCACCGTGTCGATTTTACTTTGATGGGCGAGGAGTAACGCTAAACCGGCGCCCAAGAGCGCTACGGCGGCGGGGGGGATGGGGATGGGCAAGGTTTCGCCAATGACGAAGAAGAGGAGCACAAGACCGACGATCACCCCCCCTAGGGCTAAAACTCTGGGATGGTTAATCTGGGGGTGGGGCAACTCTTCTAAATGGGTGAATCGACGGTTCCAAATCGTCCGAAAGAGGAATGGGGCGACGAGTAAAATGGTTAAGACCGCGAGGACACCGCCAAAACTGAGTTTAAACAAATACTCGTTAAAACTAATATTAATCGAACTGCCGACGATAAAGGTGGCGGGATCGCCCACCAAGGTTAACAAACCGGCGCTGTTGGCCACAAAGACCATCAAGATCAGTAGGGGGACAAAATCCACGCCAATTTCTTCGGCGATGGGGGGAATTAACGGCGCCAGTAGCATGACTGTGGTGGCGTTGGGCAAAACCGCGCAAATGGGGGTGGTAATGGCGATGACGCCCAAAACTAAGAGCTTGCCGCTCCCTTTTGCCAGCAGAACCATTTGGGTCGCAAGATAGTCGAAAATTTTCGTCGGCTCAAAGGCGCGGACTAAGACCATCACTCCAAAAAAGAGCGCCAAGGTGGCGTAGCTCTGGCTGATATAGTTAACCCCTTCCTTGAGGGTAATGACATGGGTAAAGACGAGGATCAGGGCGCCGAGAAAGGCCGCCACCGTCAGATGAATTTTCTCCGAGATAATCAGAGCCATCACCCCGATAAACGTGGCTAAAGAAATCAGCGCCGGAAAGTTAGTAACCATAGTCGTCCTCAGCAGTCCTTGAGCTTAGAAGGGTAGTCGGAAAACCCGCTGATCAAAGGAGAAAAGCGGGCCGGGGTTTAGGTTGAGCGAATTTATCCTGTCGTCAATAAATCAAGACAGGATAAATTAGACCAGTTACGGTCAAGGATACTGACGAGATCAAGTGATTAAAAACTTGTATTCTTCAGTCTCCTCTCCACGCCTACGGGGTTAGCTGACGGGCTAGGACAGAGAGATGTCCTCCTAGAGAAACCTCGGTTTTTTGACGGATGAGGTTGGAGATCTAGGCGCGCCCCTTGAATTGGTTCCCCCGTTCTAAATTTTAATCATTTAGACTCGGCTGACTTGGGAAGGTCGGCCCTCGGCGGAGTATTAAGTCTGCCTTGAGGGACTTTTCCCTAGGGTTTTTATTATAGCGGCGCTGATGGAGAGAAACGGTCTAGTTCGGCTCGACCTATTCTTGATACAATGCCCTGACTAGCCCTTGATGTCTCCCTAACCCATGCCCCGCCCCACCTTTTTATTTGAGATCGGAGCCGAAGAACTGCCGGCGGATTTTGTCCACAGCGCCCTGGAGCAGTGGCGGGAGCGGATTCCCCGGAGTCTGGCGGAGCAGTCCTTGGAACCCGAGGCGCTCCAATTCTACGGCTCTCCCCGGCGTTTGGCGGTGTTGCTGACGGGATTACCGGAGCGTCAACCGAACCGGGAAGAAGAGATTAAGGGGCCGCCCCTAAGCGCCGCCTATCAAGGGGGAGAACCCACCCCGGCGCTGTTGGGCTTTGCCAAGAAACAGGGGGTGGCGGTAGCGGATTTGGAGGAGCGCCAGACGGACAAAGGCACTTTTTTATTCGCTCACAAACCGTTGCCCGGTCAAGCCAGCGCCGAGCTTCTGCCCCAGTTGGCCTTAACTTGGCTACAATCCCTCGAAGGACGGCGCTTTATGCGTTGGGGAGACGGAGAGTTGCGCTTTCCCCGCCCCATTCGTTGGCTAACGGCGCTCTTGGACGATGAAGTTCTGCCCTTGGAGTTGGTCAACGGCTCCAGCGTCCTGCAAGCGGGCCGGGTTTCCCAAGGACATCGCGTTCTTCACCCGGCGCCGGTGAGTTTGCCCCAGGCCCAGGATTACGCCGGCGCTTTAGAAAAGGCCTTTGTTCTGGCCGATCCCCAGGCCCGCCGGGCGTTAATCCAAACCCAGATTCAGAACCAAGCTCGGGAATTGGGGGGAACGGCGGAGATTCCCCCGGCACTATTAGAAGAAGTGACCCAACTGGTGGAATACCCCACGGCGGTGGCGGGGCAATTTGAAGCGGACTTTCTGCGCTTGCCCCCGGAGGTGATCACCACAGTGATGGTCACCCACCAGCGCTATTTCCCGGTGCGGGGAGGGGACGGTGCGCTTCTGCCCTACTTTATTACCGTCAGCAACGGCGCTCCGGCCCAGGCCAAGGTGATTAGCGAAGGCAATGAGCGGGTGATTCGGGCCCGTTTAGCGGATGCCAGTTTCTTTTACCAGGCGGACTGCGACCAGCCCCTAGAGAGCTACTTGCCCCAACTGGAGACCGTCACCTTTCAGGAAGAACTGGGCACCATGCGGGACAAGGTGGATCGAATTATGGAACTGACCCAGGCGATCGCCGAGCAACTGCAACTGCCGGAAGGGCAACGGAACGAGCTAGAAAGCGCCGCCATGCTCTGTAAAGCGGATTTGGTAACCCAGATGGTCTATGAATTTCCCGAGTTGCAGGGAGTCATGGGGCAAAAATACGCCGAAGCTAGCGGCGAACCCCTGGCGGTCTCTCAGGGTATTTTTGAGCATTATCTGCCCCGCCATCAGGACGACGATCTACCCGCCTCCCTCACGGGTCAGGTGGTGGGGATCGCCGATCGTTTAGACACCTTAATCAGCATTTTTGGCATCGGTTTACTGCCCACCGGCTCCTCCGACCCCTTCGCCCTGCGCCGCGCCGCCAACGCGGTCATTAACATCCTCTGGAGCGCCCAACTGGATTTGGATTTAAGCCAACTGTTGGAACGGGGTTGCGCCGATTTTATCACCGCCCACCCAGGGCGCCTTTCCCCCCTTACTCATTTGACCGCTTTCTTTAGCCACCGCCTGCAAACCCTGCTTCAGGACGAACAGGGCATTGATTACGATTTGGTGAAGGCAGTTTTGGGAGACGAGGACGTTGCGGCCCAAACCCGGGCTTTAGCCGATAGTTTAGACCTGTTAAAACGAGCCCGATTCCTGCGCCAGATCCGCCAGGATAACCGGCTCCAACAGGTGTATGAAACGGTGAACCGCTCTACTCGTCTGGCGGCCAAGGGAACCCTACCCCTGGAGGTTTTAGACCCGAGACAGGCGGTTCGACCGGAGCTGTTTGCAAAAACCTCAGAAACCCAAGTCTATGAGGCGCTGTTAACCCTACTTCCCCAAACCGAGGCGACTCGGGAAACCCAGGATTACGATGCCTGGTTCTCCGCCTTTGCCGCCATTACCCCCGCCGTGGCGGAATTTTTTGACGGCGCCGAGAGCGTTTTGGTAATGGCGGAGGAAGAAGCGATTCGGGTCAATCGTTTAAACCTGTTAGGACTGATCCGCAACCACGCCCGCTTACTAGCGGATTTCGGCGCCATTTTAAAACCGTAAAAGCGTTGTTCGGCACCGCTTTGATAAATAATTTAGGTCGTGTTTACCCTGACAAGGCGCGTTACGTTTGCCCCCCGCCCCCATCCCCGCGCCGCGGTTGCCAGGATTCTGAGAATAACGTTACATTTGGTTAAGACTGTTTTACGGCTGGGGACGCTTGGCGCTATTTCCGCCCGACTCCCTCCCCGTCCTGCAAAGAGCCTATTTAAAATCCTAATGGTGTTAACTCGACTTTTATGAAATTTTCCTGGAGAACCCTTCTTCTGTGGTCCCTACCTCTACTAGTGGTGGGCTTTTTCCTGTGGCAGGGCAGTTTTGCCGGTAATAACCCCAACACCGGCGCCAACACCGCTAATACCCGCATGACCTACGGGCGCTTTTTAGAATACCTAGAGGCGGGGCGCATCGTCAGCGTTGATCTCTATGAAAACGGTCGCACCGCCATTGTTCAGGTCAGCGATCCCGAAGTGGACCGTCTCCTCCGCTCCCGGGTGGATCTACCCATCAATGCGCCCAATTTAATCTCCCAACTGCGGCAATCTAATGTTCGCCTCGATTCTCACCCCGTGCGCAACGACGGTATGGTCTGGGGCTTTTTGGGGAATTTGATTTTCCCGGTCTTGTTGATCGGCTCCCTCTTCTTCCTTTTCCGGCGCTCGAACAACTTGCCCGGCGGCCCCGGCCAAGCCATGAACTTCGGCAAATCCAAGGCCCGCTTCCAGATGGACGCTAAAACCGGCATTATGTTCGACGATGTGGCGGGCATTGACGAAGCCAAGGAAGAACTCCAGGAAGTGGTGACGTTCCTCAAACAGCCGGAACGCTTCACCGCCGTCGGCGCCAAAATTCCCAAGGGTGTTCTCCTCGTCGGCCCGCCGGGAACCGGAAAAACCCTCCTGGCCAAGGCCATCGCCGGGGAAGCGGGGGTGCCTTTCTTCAGTATTTCTGGCTCTGAATTTGTGGAAATGTTCGTGGGTGTTGGTGCTTCTCGGGTGCGGGATCTCTTTAAAAAAGCCAAAGAAAACGCCCCTTGTTTGATCTTTATCGATGAAATCGACGCCGTGGGTCGCCAACGGGGCGCCGGTATCGGCGGTGGCAACGACGAGCGGGAACAAACCCTCAACCAACTCTTAACCGAGATGGACGGCTTTGAGGGTAACACCGGCATCATTATTATCGCCGCCACCAACCGTCCCGACGTCCTGGATTCGGCGCTGATGCGGCCGGGGCGCTTTGACCGCCAGGTGATGGTGGACGCACCAGACTTCAAAGGACGCAAGGAAGTGCTCGAAGTCCACGCCCGCAACAAAAAATTGGCGCCGGATGTTTCCATTGAAACCGTCGCCCGCCGCACCCCCGGCTTTAGCGGCGCCGATTTAGCTAATCTCCTCAACGAAGCCGCTATTCTCACGGCCCGGCGCCGGAAGGAAGCCATTACCCTGCTGGAAATCGACGACGCGGTGGACCGGGTCGTGGCCGGGATGGAAGGCACGCCCCTGGTGGATAGCAAGAGCAAGCGCCTGATCGCTTACCACGAAGTGGGCCACGCCATTGTCGGCACCCTCCTTAAGGATCACGACCCTGTCCAGAAGGTGACCTTAATTCCTCGGGGTCAAGCCCAGGGTCTCACCTGGTTCACCCCCGACGAAGAGCAAGGGTTAACCACCAAGGCCCAGCTCATGGCCCGCATCGCCGGCGCTATGGGAGGCCGGGCCGCGGAAGAAGAAATCTTTGGCGAAGACGAAGTCACCACCGGCGCCGGGGGCGACCTCCAGCAGGTGACGGAAATGGCCCGCCAGATGGTGACCCGTTTCGGCATGAGCGAGTTAGGGCCCGTTTCCCTAGAAAGCTCCGGTGGCGAAGTCTTCCTCGGCGGCGGTCTGATGAACCGGGCTGAGTACTCCGAGGAAGTGGCCACCCGCATCGATGCTCAAGTTCGGGAATTAGCCGAGCAGGGTCACCAAATCGCCCGGCAGATCGTGCGAGAACATCGGGAAGTGGTTGACCGCCTAGTGGATCTGCTGATCGAAAAAGAAACCATCGACGGGGAAGAGTTTCGCCAAATTGTGGCGGAATACGCCGTCGTGCCGGAGAAGGAGCGTTTTGTGCCCCAACTCTAGGGGGTTAAGCACAGGGAAGGGAGTCTTTCCTTTCCCCGCTTCCCGGTTGTCAAGGATCCTTTAATTTCCTCTGAAGGGATATCCTAGGGAGCGCCCTCTAGCGGAAAGACTGTCAAGATTATGAACATTTTTGTCACCGGCGGCCGGGGCTTTCTGGGAACCGCCCTTTGTAGATATCTCCAGGTGCGGGGACACAAGGTGACGGCGCCGACTTCCCAGGACTGCGACCTGACCCAACCGGACGCCCTCGGCCAGTTTAACGCCCTAGCCTTTGACCAGATCTATCATTTGGCGGCCTGGACCCAGGCGGGAGATTTTTGTCTCTACCACCCCGGCGAGCAGTGGTTGATCAACCAAAAAATCAACACCCATGTTCTCTCCTGGTGGCAGAGCCAGCAACCCCAAGCCAAACTGATTTGTATGGGCACCAGTTGCGCCTATTCCCCGGACTTGCCCCTGGCGGAAGCGCATTACCTGACGGGATTGCCCATTGATAGCCTCTTTACCTACGCCTTTACCAAACGGATGCTCTATGTGGGTCTCTTGGCTCTGCATAAACAATTTGGTCTCAATTACCTCTGCCTAGTACCCTCCACCCTCTACGGTGCCGACTACCACACCGACGGGCGCCAGATGCACTTTATCTTTGACCTGATTCGTAAAATTATCCGGGGCAAACTCTACGGCGAGCCGGTGATCCTCTGGGGGGACGGCTACCAGTCTCGGGAGTTGGTCTATGTGGGAGATTTTGTCCGCATTGCCGGGGAATTGGCCCAAACCGTTGACAACGACTTGATCAATATCGGCGCCGGGGAGGAATTTACCATTCGCCACTTCGCCCAGTTGATCTGCGCCGAGGTAGACTACCCCTTTGAAAAGATTCAATTTGATACCAGTCGCTACGTCGGCGCTAAGTCCAAATGCCTAGAAACCGCTAAATTACAAGCCCTCCTGCCAGATCTTTGTCTAACCCCCCTAGAGGAGGGACTGCGGGAAACGATTCAATGGTTTTGGCGGGAGCAGGAAACCTTGCTCGGCGCCGGTTGAGAAGAGGGGAAATCCCGACCTGAAGGGGGGGGAGAGCGCCTGCTACCCAAATGCGGGTAAATTAGCTACTATGGCAAAAGCATTGCATAAGCCCTAAGCTGTTTAGCCTCTTTGGACAGTTATTTTACCTATGAGCAACCTTCAAGAAAAGATCGAGCAGGAACTGGCCAACGCCCGCCAGGTGTGTAGCGCCGATGGCGCCAGTCCCGGAGAATGCGCCGCCGCCTGGGACGCCGTTGAGGAGTTACAAGCAGAAGCGTCCCATCAAAACCAAGTACACCCCGACCAAACTTCCCTCGAAAAGTACTGCTCCGATCACCCCGATGCCGCGGAGTGCCGTCTCTACGATGATTAAGTTCCGGTGATTTTGTTCTTGTCTCTTTGCTTTTGGCGGCAATGGCTTCATTCTAGGCTCTGCCGCCTCTTTAGTTTTATCTCCCCTAACCCCCATGGGAAGGGGGGCGATAATCATTTAGACATCTCCAGAAATTAACTTCAAACCCTTGTCCCATCGTGGTCAAATCCGGGTTATCGGAGAAGTCTATTGGATTGCGTTCACCACCCATTGACTGGGAGCGTCAATATCTGGAATATGCGCCGGCACTAACGACTATGGGTTTGCGAGGATTACCGACCCAGCGGTTCCCGTGGCGAATCTAACCGCCCACCTAACGACCCTCATTAGCCGCGGCGCCCAAACTATTTTGGTTCCCAATCTCCCCAATCTGGGTAATTTACCTGCGGCGCTGGGCACGCCGCTAGAAGCGCCGGGCAATCTCCTGACCCAGAGGCATAATCTGGGATTAAACGCCTCGGTGGCGGCCCTCCAGACTAATTTTCCTGGGGTCAAGATTAAGTTTCTAGATATGAATAGCTTTGTCGGCGACATTACCGTTAACCCCGGAGACTACGGCTTCACCAACGTCAGCGAAGGGTGTTGGCTTGTGTCCTGCGCGGCGCCGGAGACCTATTTTTATTGGGACGATTCCCACTTCACCACCCGGGGCCACCAACTCATGGGCGACTTTGCCTACCAGGCTGTCGTGCCCGAACCCCTGACGATTTTAGGAACCCTAACCGCCGTCGGCTTTGGTGCGGTCTACAAACGGCGCGCCCACAACCTCAATCCGTAGCCCGCCACTACCGTCTAATCACCACCGCTCTCTCCATGATTAGCGTGATTATTCCGATTTATAACGAAGCGCCGCAAGCTGATTTTTATCTCAAGCGGTTGGCGAACCAGGTCGCTTCGATCCCCGCCGGAGCCTTAGAAATTCTTCTGGTGGACGGCGGCAGTGCCGATCAAACCTGGGAAATTTGTCAAGCTTATCCCTTTGCGTTGTTGCGCTCGCCCCGGCCCGGCCGCGCTTGTCAAATGAACTTCGGTGCCCAGCGGGCCCAGGGAAATATTTTTTTATTCCTACACCTAGATAGCCAATTGCCCCCGGATTTCATCGGCGCAATCCGGGGGGTTTTAGCCCAGCCAGAAGTCAGCGCCGGGGCTTTTCGCTTTCGGGTGGATCTGGCCGGTCGGCGCTATCGCCTGTTGGAGCGCCTAGTCAATCTGCGTAGTCAGATCTGTCGTCTGCCCTACGGCGATCAGGGGTTGTTTATGACCAGGGAAACCTTTGCGGAGCTGGGAGGATTCGCAGATCTACCGATCATGGAGGACTACCACCTGGTTCGGCGCTTGCAACAGCGGGGGCGCGTCGCCCCAGTGCCTCTAAGCCTAGTGACTTCCGGGCGGCGCTGGCGCAAGTTAGGGTTTTGGAAAACCGCGGTCATTAACCAACTGATAGTTTTGGGTTACCATAGCGGCATTGCCCCAGCCCGTCTAGCCCGCTGGTATCGAGGGTTTTCTTAGAAGGTTTAGAACAGTCTTAGCGAAACTCAAAGTAAAGTCCCCATGCAAAGGGGGATTGAGGGGGCTAGAGTCGATTACACAGACAACCAAAGCATTTTGCATACACAGTAGCCCCTGAAGGTGTGGTTCCTGAGCTTTGTCGAAGGATGCCCCGAAGGAGCGGGGTGGTCAATTTCTTCTAGGGGGGGTTAACCCCGTGCCATAATAGCGAAGCCGTTTAGAGCGAGAGGTTAAGCGATGGCGTTAGGGCCGGACTTCATCATTATCGGGGGCATGAAATGCGCCACCAGCACCCTCCACGAACAACTGGCGCTCCAACCGGGTTTTTGGATGAGCGAACCCAAGGAGCCGAATTTTTTTAGTAACGACGAGATTTTTGCCCAGGGGATGGACTGGTATTTATCCCTCTTCGACGGCGCCGAACCGGGGGATCTGCGGGGGGAATCCAGCACCCACTACAGCAAATTGCCCACCTATCCCGAAACCATTAACCGTCTGCTGGCCGAGTTTCCTGACGTTAAATTAATTTATGTCCTCCGGCATCCCATCGATCGTTTAGTCTCCCAATATATCCACGAATGGTCCCAGTTGGTGATTCAAAATGTGGAGATTAACGCCGCCCTAGAAACCTTTCCCGAACTGATCGCCTACAGCCGTTACGCCTATCAACTAGAGCCGTACTTTGAGCGCCTGCCGAGGGAGCAAATTTTGCCAGTCTTCTTCGAGCACCTGTTGAAATATCCCCAGTCGGAATTAGAACGGGTCTGCGCTTTTTTAAACTATAGCGGCGCTCCCCAGTGGCATGAGGATCTAGACGCCCAAAATATCTCCACTCAGCGCCTGCGGAAAAGCGCTTGGCGGGATGCCCTAGTGGAAGCGCCAGGGTTAAAACAACTCCGGCAAGCGTTGATTCCCAAATCCTTCCGCACTTGGGTCAGGAGTCTCTGGACGATCCGGGAAAAACCTCAACTTTCGCCGGAATCTATAACCCAATTAGAGGCAATCTTCGACGCCGATTTAGCCATTTTGGGAAACTGGCTCGGGGTTGAACTCAATTGCCAAAACTTTAAAGCCCAAGTAACCGACCAAGTCCTGACATGGAAATAAAAGACCTGGCGGTGATTATTCTCAATTACCGCACGCCTCAACTCACGATTGACTGTCTCCGCTCCCTAGCGCCGGAGATTAACGCTCAAAGCCATCGGGTGATAGTGGTGGACAACGCCTCCGAGGACGGCTCGCCCGAAGTGATTCAAACCGCGATTACCCAGAAAAAATGGCAGGATTGGGCGACCCTGCTGGTTTCCCCCGTGAACGGTGGTTTCGCCGCGGGCAATAACCTCGGAATTCAGTCAACTCCGGCCCGGGCCTACTGGCTCCTCAACAGCGACACCCTCATTCGCCCCCAGGCCTTAACTCGGCTCCTAACGGCGCTTTACTCCCAACCCCAAATCGGTTTAGTCAGTCCCCGCCTAGAATGGCCCGACGAGACGCCCCAAATTAGTTGTTTTCGGTTTCCCAGCCCCGCCAGCGAACTGATTAACGGCGCCGCCACTAGCGTGGTCACGCGACTGTTCCAATCCGCCGACGTGCCCCTAGCGGTTCAACCGGAACCCAGTTTTCCCCAATGGACTAGTTTTGCCAGCGTTATGATTCGCCAAGAAGTCTTTGAGGAAATTGGACTGCTGGACGACAGCTATTTTATGTACTATGAAGACGTGGATTTCTGTCGCCGGGCCGCCCATGCCGGTTGGCAAATCCTCAATTTTCCCGAAGCCAGAGTCGTTCACCTCCGGGGCGGTAGCGGCTCCACGAAAAAAGATCTGGCGGCCCGCCGGCGCCCGAAAGCGTTCCTCTACGAATCCCGCACTCGTTACTTCGCTAAATTCTACGGTCGAGGAGGATTGGGCTTAGCCAATGTGGCCTGGTTATCCGGCCGGAGCCTAGCTTACCTTCGAGAGCGCCTCGGCAATAAAGAGCCTCACACCTGTTTGGAGCAGGAGCGGGATATTTGGATCAATTGGTCGACGCCGCTCCGTCCCTCTTCCTTTAAACCTTAGAGGCTGTTTGGAAAGTCTTTAGCTCTCCAGATCCCCCTCAATTCTCCTTTACAAGGGGGACTTTAAGCAGTTTTCCCACCTTTCCATGGGGGGTTTGGGGGGATCAAACAACCCCTAGGCCGAGGAGTGAAACCCGCGCCTTCCCGAGGACAGGCTACTATACTGAAAAGAGGCTTTTATCCTAATTGGAAAGCTCGCGGCGCCGGAGGGAGACCCCAGTTTTATGTTAGACACCATCATTATTCTGCTCTTTGTCTTTGCCCTCGGGGGGGTCGGCTTTGACCTGGTAGATCTCCTCCCGCCCTTGGTGCAGGAGCAAATTTCTAACATGGAAGCTCTGCGCTGGTTGGCGGCGGGCTTTACCTCCATTATTGGTCTTGCCCTAGGACTGGTGGCTCAGACCACCTATCGGCGCTTGGAAACCCGGATTCAGCAGACGCCCATCGAGGTGATTCTGACTCGGGCGGTGGGCTTGGTGATCGGCCTCTTGATCGCCAATTTAATGCTAGCGCCAATTTTTTTACTGCCTATTCCCCAGGAATTTTCTTTCCTCAAGCCGACTATCGCCATCCTCGGTAGCGTCATGTTTTCCTTCCTGGGCATTAGCCTAGCGGACGCCCACGGACGCACCTTTTTGCGTCTGATTAACCCCCACAGCATCGAATCCATGTTGGTGGCGGAGGGCACTCTCCAACCAGTAGCGCCGAAAATCCTCGACACCAGCGCCATTATCGATGGGCGCATTGAGCAACTGTTGGGCACAGGTTTTATTGAAGGGCAAATTCTGGTGCCTCAATTCGTTTTGGCAGAACTCCAGCAACTGGCGGATCTGGGCAACGACCAAAAACGCCAACGGGGGCGCCGGGGTTTAGATATTTTGGGGCGGATTCAAAACGTTTTTCCCGAGCGGATTGTCATCCACTCCGCCGACTACGAGGAAATTCCCACGGTGGATGCCAAGTTGGTTCACCTCGCCCAGGAGATTAACGGCGTCCTCTTGACCAACGACTATAACCTCAGCAAGGTGGCTCACCTGCAAAAGGTGGCGATTTTAAACGTCAACGATCTGGCCCAAGCCATTCGCCCGATTTATCTTCCCGGCGACACGTTAGAACTGAAAATCATTAAACAGGGCAAGGAACCGGCCCAGGGCATCGGCTACTTGGACGACGGAACTATGGTGGTGGTGGATGATGGTCGGGAATATGTGGGGGGGGAAGTGCGGGTGACCGTCACTTCGGCGCTCCAGACCTCCGCTGGACGCATGATTTTCGCCCGTCCCCCCTCGGTTTTAGCCTCCTCCTAGGGGAGAAGCGCCGCGAGATGATTCATAATGGCTCTCATCTCGACTTTCTCTAAAGGGGTATCGGTATGGCGCCCAAAGACGTGCAAGTTTTTCCCCTAGCTCAGGACACGACGGCTTTACGGGCCCGCACCTGGGAGCGCCTCAAGTTTGAGGTAGAGTACGGTCGTCAACGGGGAACAACGGCTAATGCTTTTTGGATCGCAGGGGATTTCCAGGCGTTGGTGGATCTGCCGGGGGAATCCTTCACTGAGATTTTTTTAGAGACCTTAAAGACTCGCTTTGATCTAACCCAACTTAATTACCTCATTCTCGGACACATCAACGCCAATCGGGGTGCCACCCTCAAAGCTTTGCTCGAACTCGCGCCGCAGTTAACCGTGCTCTGCTCCAATCCGGCGGCGCTCAATTTAGAGAAAATCTGCGAAGGGCAAGTTCCCCCCCTGAAAATTATTAAAAATGAGGAAACTCTAGATCTAGGGCGAGGCCATGGCTTGGAACTGATCCCGGTGCCGAACCCCCGCTTCCCCGATCTACTCTGTACCTACGATTCCCTCACCCAAATTCTCTTTACCGATAAACTCTTCGGCGCCCACGTCTGCGGGGATCAGGTGTTGGACGAAGGCTGGACAGTTTATCAAGAAGACCGCCGCTATTACTTTGACTGTCTGCTAGTGCCGACGCCCCAGCAGGTTCTTTCGGCGCTGGAGAAACTGAACCTCAAACCCGCGCGCCTCTACGCACCCGGCCACGGCCCCCTCATTCGCTACGGATTACAAGCGGTTAAATTAGCCTACGCCCAGTGGTTAGAGCAACAGAGCCGCAGAGATCTGCGGGTCGCCCTGATCTACGCCTCCGCCTACGGCAACACCGCCACCCTCGCCCAGGCCATCGCCCTCGGGATTACCAAGGCCGGGGTCGCCGTGGAAGCCCTGAACGCCGAAACCGCTAGCGCCGAAGAGGTTAAACAGGCGATTCGCGACTGCGCCGGGTTTATCT
>JBKCES010000342.1:0-12767 GCA_046304295.1 Cyanobacteriota bacterium
GAGTTGTTGCAACGGGAAACCGAGATTATGGCTCGGCAGTATGAAACTGGAGATTTTGAGTAGTTCTTTCTCATTAATTTAAACTGATTTTATTCAAGGACAGCGATTATGTCTGCAAAATTCTGGGCTAAAACGGGCCGAGGCGAATTTAACGATGGTTCTCCCAAGTATCATCCGGTGATTTGTCACTTGGCGGATACGGCGGCGGTGGCGATGGCGATTATGCGGTCTTATTTGAGTCCCATCGCCATGGAGCGTTTAGCGAACGGGCTGGGCTTGTCCCAGGAGTCAACGATCCGTTTCTGCGGTTTTATGGCGGGTTCCCACGATTTAGGGAAAGTTAGTCCCACTTTTCAGTTTCAAGTGAGCGAAGTGGGGCGAATTTTAGCCGGAGATGATTTATATGATGACTGGCTAGAAATCGCCAAGTCCAAACCTAGGATAAAGCCCCTCCATGGCGCTATTACAGCGGCCACTTTGCCGGAATTTTTAACCGATTGGGGAGTAGGAAAAGGGTTAGAGAAACCCGGTCATGCCAGAAAATTAGCTCGTAAGTTGGGGGTCATTGTGGGAGGACACCACGGCTTTTTCCCTAACATTGATGATGTGGACAAAGAAGTTGCTGGTTTGGAAGATAACGGCCTATGGCGGCGTTATAGTCGTCAGACCTTTGAGCAACTACGGGATTTTGTGGGTTTACAGCCAGAGGATACCCCTGACTATTGTGACAATGGGGCGGCAATAATTTTGGCGGGACTCACGACAGTCTCCGACTGGTTAGCTTCTAATGCCGATCCGCAATCAGGTTTTGAGTATGCCAATGACACCCCTTTTGAGGACTATCAACAGGGTTTAACGGCCAAAGCCCAAAACGCTCTCGAAAAACAGGGGTGGGTTCGGCCCCCCAACGGTCAGCCCCTGGACTTTACGGAATTGTTTCCCTTTATCCAAACGCCCCGACCTCTTCAGGAAACGGCGATTGCCTTATCAAAACATTTGACTTCTCCTTGTTTGGTGATGGTGGAGGCCTCTATGGGGGAGGGCAAAACGGAGGCGGCGTTGTATCTAACAGACTACTTGCAACACCGATGGGGTCAGGGCGGTTTTTATTTGGGGTTGCCGACCCAGGCCACCAGTAACGCCATGTTTGAGCGGGTAAAGAACTTTTTGCAAATCCGTTATCCTCAGCGCCCGGTTAACTTGACTCTGAGTCATAGTGCGGCGGCGCTGGATGGAAAATATCAAAACACGATTTGTCGGTTAGACCAGGTTTACGATCAAGAAACAGGTAATGTTTTCGCCAGCGAGTGGCACACGGCCCGTAAACGAACTTTACTGAGTCCCTATGGGGTGGGCACGTTAGACCAAGGACTGATGGGAGTGGTGCGTTCTCGCCATCAATTTGTACGGCTATTTGGCCTAGCGGGTCGGACACTTATTCTTGATGAAATCCATGCCTACGATCTCTACACCGGCACGCTCCTGGAGATGTTTTTAGAATGGGCCGCTGTTTTAGGTTGTCCTGTCATTGCTCTGTCCGCCACCCTCCCCACAGAAACCCGCCAAAAGCTATTAAACGCCTATGTAAAAGGAATGGGGCGATCGTCAATCTCTTTGCCCGCCGCTTCTTATCCCCGTTTAACCGTCTTAACAACCAATGGTGCTACGGCCCAAACTTTTGCCGCGTCCAAGCACGTGCGGCGTCAACTTAACCTGCGCTGGTTGAATGACACGGACTGGTTACCGGCACTGCAAACTCAGTTAACTGAAGGCGGCTGTGTAGCCATTATCTGTTCAACAGTCAACCGCGCTCAAGCTGTTTTTACTCGACTACAGGGGCTGTTTGCGCCGGAAGAATTGGGTCTGTTTCACGGGCGTTTTTTGTTTCGAGACCGGGCAAGGATTGAAGAAAGTTGTGTCACTCAATTTGGCAAAAGCGCCGCCCAGCGTCCCCACCGTTATGTTCTGGTGGCCACCCAAGTCATTGAACAAAGTTTGGATTTAGACTTTGATTTAATCATTAGCGATCTGGCTCCCATTGATCTGTTATTGCAACGGTCAGGAAGACTTCATCGCCATGAGAAGAAAGATGAACGTCGTCCTTCGGCCTTCGCCAACCCCACTCTCTGGCTAATCGCCCCTACCTTGGATCGGCAGGGTAAGGCTGATTTTGGCGATAGTGGCTTTATTTATGACCGCCATATTTTGCTCAGAACTTGGTTAACCCTCCGTCAACGGGAATGTGTACAACTACCCAAGGAGACCGACGGGTTAATAGAAGCGGTCTATGACTTATCCCTGACGGCGCCGGGGAACCTAGAAACTGTTCATGCTGAAGATTGGCAGACTTCCCTGAACATCTATCAGACAGAAGAGGCAAAGGCCAAAACAGAGATCGCCGACAGGGTTAAATTACCGCCTCCCAATGCCACCACAGAACTGACAGAGTTTACCCGGCTGGAAATTCCCGATGATGAATCGGCCCTGGCAATGGCAACCCGTCTAGGAGAACCGTCCGTAACGACCATCTTTTTGCAACGGCGGGGTCAGGATCTCGTGTTACCAGGAACGGATACGGTGGTTGATTTGAAGCAGTTTCCCGATCTTGAGCAGATCCGTGAGCTATTGTCCTACAGCACCCGTATTAACAAACATGGACTGGTACAAGCTCTGTTAAGCCAGCGCAATCTTAAACATCCCACCACTTGGACATCGGCTTTGTTGAGGCACTGCCGTTACCTAGAACTAGACGAGGAAAATCAGACAACCGTAGAAGGATGGCATATTTCCCTAGACGGCGCTTTGGGAGTCGTGATCAAAAAAAGCTAAAGATTGTTTTGACTGGTCAGGGAGCGGTGTGTTATGGTAATTGCATTAAATGCAAAGTCCCCATATCTGCGTGGGGGTGAACCAATTGTATTGACCGGGCACCTGCTATCCCCACATCCCCGTGGGGGAGTCCCGACAAAGTTTTTTCTGAACGTTGAATCTCTATTTTCCGCCAAGTCAATAAAACTGCATATTGAGCGCATGAGGCTGGAAAATTTTCCGAAAAATTCGCCGCTCACTTATTCTCAAGGACTAGCAATGATGTCTTTTAACCTTACTCGCCAACCTTGGATTTTGGTCATCTTCCCTGACTTTAAATGCCGCACTCTGTCTTTAATTGAATTGTTTGAACAATGGCAATTGATTAAAGATATTCAAGGGGATAATCCTCCCACAACTCTGGCGTTAACCCGTTTACTGTTGGCTCTGCTTCAGTAACCGTTCAGGGGGGTATCCAAACGTTGCAAGCTATAAGATTAGACGATTTCGGCATTGAAAATGCCGGTTTTTGATTATTTTAGGTTTTCTCTTAATAGTAAAAATTCTAATTCCCAGCTCAAAACCCCCATTGTCCTAGATTGAGCCGTGTTGCATCTTTTGGAAAAATTCCCCGAAAACCATACCCAGCAAGGGTTTGACTCTTTTAGTACGCAGTTGATCACCCCCTTGAACGGTTACCTGCTTCATCATGTTTATCTAGGGCCTAAGGATGAAGATAAATGGGAAGAAATTCAGGAGGACAATGGACAAAAAGTTATTGCCTATTTAGAATCCCATCAGGATCGGTTCGATCTGTTTCACCCGGAATATCCCTTTATGCAGGATGTGGCGTTAAGTCAAGTTAAACCTGTTCCTATTTATGCTCTTCATACC
Source organism: Cyanobacteriota bacterium (assembly GCA_046304295.1). Lineage (GTDB taxonomy): Bacteria > Cyanobacteriota > Cyanobacteriia > Cyanobacteriales > Microcystaceae > Synechocystis. The sequence goes on from JBKCES010000342.1 coordinate 3,703, forward strand.
ATGAGTCAATGTCGGGTTTTCTCCCATGAGCATGAATGGAGTGGTTATACTTTAATGGCTCCAGAGGCGGCTCGATTATTGGTGCGTTTACAGGGAATGGATATTACTAGTTTGAGAGCCTTTTATGTGGGCCAATCCAGTGGTAATCGCTCTGCCGTTAACACCCCGCCGATCAACGCCGCTAATGTGCTGATTCAGGGGGAAAATTTACGCCAAACCCTACTGTTGAATTTGATTCGCTACGATCCAGGCTCTAATTATCCTAGTGTAATTAATGGGCCAGATATTCCTTTTTGGGAAATCGGTTATGCTGGTAAACCGATTAAGGCCGTTCCAGCCGGTTATATCCAATACCTCACCTTTCCCTGGCGGCGCTTGAAACTGTTTGGCACTCCTGAAAGCATTTCGGAAATTGCCATTACTATGGGTCATTCTTTACCGGATAAGGTTTCGCCCCAAAAATGAGAATGTATGATCGCCTACAAGGAAGATAAGCCGGTACGTCTTTCTTTGGAAAAACAGTTGTGGCGCAACGCTGATTGTTTTATTCTTTCAGTCCCAGCGGAAAAAACTCAACGTCCTCGCATTATTGATTGGTTAGCGACCTTGCGGGCGGAGGAGTTGGCGGAAGGGTTAGTCCATCTGCGGGTGATGGGATTTAGCGCCGATAAAGCTAAACCCCTGGGTTGGGCGATGGAACCTTTTGCTGTGCCTTCCCAGTACATCACCAACGAAACATTAGCCACTAATCTCAAAGCGGCGATCGCCTTTGCCGAAGCTCACCGCGATGTTTTTAAGTCTTTTCGAGGCAGTCCCTATTTCTGTTTGGGGGAGGCGCTTAAACATCCCGATGTGGGGGCTTTAGCCCGGGCGTTAGATGGGGAATCCCGCTATTGGGCCGCCCTAGACCAACAATTTTCTGAGTTCTTAGTGGCTCTAGCTGAAGATGAATCCACCGATCGTCATGGGATTGTGCGTTATGGACGACAGGCCTTACCCCAGTGGAATGACACGGTACAAAAAGCGGCGGCCTCGGCCTTTACTGACTCCATTGTGTCCATTCGTAACTATCGGGCTAGGGCTAAGGGACTACAAGCCCTGGGTCGGCTGTTGCGGAAACTCCGGGGGGATGATCTTGATTCTCCAGCCCAAAAATCCAAAGGTTCCCGCAAGGCTAAATCCTCAGCCGCTTAATCCATTTCTACAGGAGTAATGTTTATGGTCACGGTTAACTCTGCTCCCCCAAAATGGGATCAAGCTCATCGTTTTTTAAGTAAGCTCCATGAGGGGATTAAAGATGACAAAGGCGCCCAGGCGGCGCTTAAACGGGCCCTATCGGGGGAACCCCGTCATCTGATTAAGACCCGTGCTATTGTGATGCGCCATTATTTACCTCAGATGGATGATTGGCAGGAATCTATCTGGATTCGAGTAGCTTGTCTGTCTATGTATTATGAACAACCCCTGCGGGACAATCAATGCAATTTTGGAGAAAGTTGCCGTCAGTTGGCACTTCTTACTAACACTGGCAATGATCCGAATGATTCCCTATCTAAGAGTGTACAACGACGTTTTCAAGCTTTACTAGACACCTCCTTAACGGATATTTGGACGCCTTTGACAGGGTTAATTCGGCAGATGAAAGCCCAAAAATCTAGCTCAATTGATTATCCCAAGTTAATTTATGAATTGTGTCAATGGGATCACCCAGATCAATACATTCAAGATAAATGGGCAAAAGCTTTCTGGAAAGCCGTCTTTCCGAAAGACCAATCCTAAGAAGATTCTAATTTTGCTTAAATTTTATTCCCTCTCAACTTCCATGTATCAATTATCAATTGTCATCGAAAAAGACGAGTTTGGTTACTACGCCTATTGTCCCGCCCTAGCGGGTTGCCACACCCAAGGAGATTCCCTAGAGGAGGTCAAAAATAATATTAAGGAGGCTATTAATCTTTACCTATCCACCCTTTCGGAGGTTGAAAAACATGAAGTTCTCAATCAAGAAATTATGACAGAAATTTTGGAGGTGCAGGTTGCCTAAACAGCCGAGAATGACTGCTCTAGAAGCCGAAAAGCTTGTTATTCAAGCTGGATTTCAATTGCTACGCAGTGAAGGCAGTCATCGTATCTATGGCAAGGACAAGCTCCGTGTTGTGATTCCCTTTCATGGAGCAAAAATTCTTCATCCCAAAATTGTCAAGCAAATTCTTAAAGCGGTCGGACTCGACTCTTTCTAGATCTATTTTTCTCTCTGTTCTTTACCAGGTATCAACCATGCAATTTGAAATTCATCTGCTCCAAAGTTTCCCCCCCGCCAACCTCAACCGAGATGAAAACGGGATGCCCAAATCCACAGTATTTGGCGGTCGGCCTCGGGCCCGCATTTCTAGCCAATGTCAAAAGCGAGCCATGCGTCAGTTTTATCACCAGCATTCTGAGTTAACGCCCCAACAATTTGCCCATCGTTCCCGGGCCTGGATGCCGGAGTTAAAGGCTCTGTTAGAAGGGGAGAGTATTGCTCCCGAACAGGCCGAAACAGTCGCTAAGTTAGCTCTAGAAGTTTTGGGGGCTAAGTTTGAAGAGGATAAGGTGGAATCTAATACCATTCTCTTTTTGGGTAAAACGGAAATTGCGGCCATCGCCGACATTCTGATTAAAAATTGGGCGGTTATTGAGCCGGGGTTATCGAGCAATAAACCGGAGCTACCTAAAAAAGATCCCAACATTAGCAAAGTGATTGAAAAGGCGCTGGTCGCAGGCGGCAAACCGGGAGATGTGGCCCTGTTTGGGCGCATGATGGCCTCTTTACCGACGGTTAATGTGGATGCGGCGGTGCAGGTAGCCCATGCCATTGGGGTCAATGCTCTCCAGCAGGAGTTTGACTTTTTTACGGCGGTGGATGACCTGGGCGCCAGTGATGATAGCGGAGCGGATCACATGGGGGAAACCGGCTACAACAGTTCTACCTATTACCGTTTTACGACCCTCGACACCCAGCAATTGCTCCATAATTTGGGGGATGACACCCATCTAGAAGCTATCATCACGGCCTTTGCCCAAGCCTTTATTCGGGCTATTCCCACGGGGCACCAAAACGCCTTTGCGGCCCATAGTTTACCCGCTGTCATTTTTTGCGTGGCGCGTCAGGGGCAACCCATTTCTCTGGTGGACGCCTTTGAAAAGCCTGTCCGTCCCAATCAGTATAGTTTGTTAGAAAATGCCTTGACGGCTCTGGATGGTCATTGGGACGGTTTAACCGGTATCTATGGCGACAGCGCCGTGCAATATCGGGGCATTGTGGTTCTACCTAAGTTGGCGGAGCGCTTAAAAATCCTCAAACCCTATCAGGAGAAAACGGTGGATACTTTGGTTGCGAAAGCGGTGGCGGCGGCCCTAGGAGATAAATAAATGAGTACTTTGTTAATGCGTTTGCGAGGCCCTATGATGAGTTGGGGTGACCATAGCCGTTTTACCGTGCGGGATAGTCGTCGAGAACCCACTAAATCAGGGGTGATTGGCCTTCTTTGTAGCGCCCTTGGTCGTCCCCGCTGGCAATCAGTGACGGATTTAACGGCGCTGAAAATGGGGGTCAGAGTCAATAAGGAAGGCGTTTTACTCTGTGACTACCACACGGTGCAGGAGGTGGTCTATCACACCGGTAAAGGCGATAGTACGGTGTTGAGTAACCGTTACTATGTAGCGGATGGGGATTATCTGGTGGGCTTGGAAGGTCAGGATCTAGAGTTCTTGACCCAACTAAACCAAGCTCTGAGAACTCCCGTCTGGCAGTTATATCTAGGGCGGAAGAGTTTTGTCCCCAGTTTACCCGTGGCGGCGGGGGTGGTGGATTTACCGTTACCGGAGGCTTTGCGCTCTTATCCTTGCGACTATTCTTTGGGACGTTTACGCCATGTGTTGGAAACGCCAGAGAGTTTAGATGTGCGTCAGGACGTGCCCTTGTCCTGGCAGAAGCGACTTTTTGGTAGCCGTTGCGTAGAGACCAATTATTGGGAGGTGGAGTAATGTACCTTTCTCGTTTAGTACTCAATGACCGGGAGCGCCGGGTTTACCAAGACTTGGCTAACGCTCATAAGTTACACCAACGCATTATGCAGGGATTTCCCGACGTCAAAGAGGATATCGCTACCCCTCGTCAAGATTGGCATATTCTCTATCGTCAAGAGCCGGAGTCGGATTCTTTAATTATCTTAGTACAGTCAACGATTGCCCCAGACTGGGAACGGTTGCCTGGGGGTTATCTAACCGCTGTCCGAGTGAAGTCTTTTGACTGGTCGCCGCAGGTGTTAAAACCGGGAAATCTCTATCAGTTTCGTCTTCAGGCGAATCCCAGTAAGCGGGACAGTAAAACTCGGAAAATTATCGGTTTTTATCAGCAGGAAGAGCAACTTAATTGGTTGCTCAATCGCTCTGAGAGTTGGGGTTTTCGTTGTTTAGACGTTGACCCAGTTCCTCTGCCTAACACCTACGGCAAGAAGAGAAATCAGTCAGGCAAAATTTCTATTCATGCCGTTCTTTTTCAAGGAACTCTTCAGGTGATTGATTCTGATAAATTGATCTCGGCGCTAACCACCGGGATCGGTCGGGGTAAGTCCTACGGTTGCGGTCTGCTATCCATCGCTAAGGTCTAACTTTTTCAGAGGTTACTATGACAACGCTTCGCACACTTCCTAAAACTAGGGACAGTATTAGTTTTCTCTATTTTGACCGTTGTAAAATTGAGCAGGAATCGAAGGGCATCGCGGTCCTTAAGGAGAAAGACAAGTATGTGGTTCCCTGCGCCAGTTTATCAACGCTTTTGCTCGGCCCCGGCGCCAATATTACCCACGCGGCGATTAAGTCCTTAGCGGATAATGGTTGCGATGTGCAATGGGTCGGGGAAGATTGTTTTCGATTTTATTCCGCTGGTCGTCAACAGTCTGTCAGCGTCCAGCGCCTATATCATCAAGCGGAGATGTGGGCCGATCCTCAAAAGCATTTAGCGGTTGTTCGTAAAATGTATGAGTTTCGTTTCCCGGAACCCCTAGCGCCGGATTTAACGCTCCAACAAATTCGCGGTCTGGAGGGGGTGCGCGTCCGAACCATTTATCAACGTCTGAGTCAGGAAATGGGGGTGGAGTGGAAGGGCCGCAATTATAAAACGGACAGTTGGTACGACTCCGATCCGGTGAATCGGGCCATGTCCAGCGCCAATAGCTACCTCTACGCAGTCTGTCAGGCGGCGCTTTTATCCGTGGGCTATTCTCCAGCCCTAGGTTTTGTCCACACGGGTAAACCTCTATCTTTTGTGTACGATATCGCCGACCTTTACAAAATGGAAACCACTGTTCCAGCGGCGTTTGAATCCATCCGGGATGCGGCGCTGGAGGGGGTTTCGGTTCGCTCGAAGTGTCGTCAAAAGTTTACGGAGTTTAAGCTGATGAAACGCCTTGTTAAGGATATTGACGAGGTGTTGGGCTATGGCGGGGATGATCTGGAGGTGCCGACGGTGGGCTATCTCTGGGATGATCAGGCGCCTTGGGTCGAGGGGGGTAAGGACTATTAACTATGGTTGTCTTTATCCTGGAAAATGTTTCGACGAGTTTACGGGGGGAACTCAGTCGCTGGCTCTTTGAGGTCAAGGCGGGGGTTTTTACTGGCAAGGTGTCTGCTTTGGTGCGAGAGGAGCTTTGGGCTTATGTGGCTAGTAAGTTAAAGTCGGGTTCCGGTTCGGCGCTGATGATTTATTCAGCGAATAATGAACAGGGCTTTAGTTCAAAAGCCCTCGGCAATCGGGGGCGCACTCTGGAGGACATAGACGGGGTTCTTCTTGTCAAAATCCAGTAAATACGCCATTCTAGGAAGTATCCTCCCCACAGGCGTGGGGGTGAACCGGAAGAACAAGAGTCACACGGGGGAACAGAGTCATCCTCCCCACAGGCGTGGGGGTGAACCGAGTAAATCCATTTTTTGTCATGGGTTAACCTGAATCCTCCCCACAGGCGTGGGGGTGAACCGGTTTGGGACCAGTCAGCGCAAGAGCCAGAGACATCCTCCCCACAGGCGTGGGGGTGAACCGGGGGCTATTGGGTACGAAACTGCCACCAAAATATCCTCCCCACAGGCGTGGGGGTGAACCGCATCGAGCTTAGTTTTAGTCTTTTTCTTCAAAATCCTCCCCACAGGCGTGGGGGTGAACCGTTTCAGACCATAGAGAGACGGAAGCGCGAGAGCATCCTCCCCACAGGCGTGGGGGTGAACCGGCAGTCTAGGAGCGGATTACAGCGATTTTTGCATCCTCCCCACAGGCGTGGGGGTGAACCGCCAAGAGCAAACACAAAGGTAGCGACTAGAGCATCCTCCCCACAGGCGTGGGGGTGAACCGGAGACGCTAACGCGTCATTTTTTATTGGTTGCCATCCTCCCCACAGGCGTGGGGGTGAACCGATGAACCCGACACCCTGACCTTCAGCGTCGCCATCCTCCCCACAGGCGTGGGGGTGAACCGATCCCTTCGATTTCGAGGAAGGGACGACCGGGATCCTCCCCACAGGCGTGGGGGTGAACCGGAACAGCAAGAGCGGCGAGAATACCAGCGACGATCCTCCCCACAGGCGTGGGGGTGAACCGAATGCTTTATTCCTATAAATTCTATGAGCCAACCATCCTCCCCACAGGCGTGGGGGTGAACCGTTATAGGGGTTAGCCCCAACGCTAGGCGCAAGAGATCCTCCCCACAGGCGTGGGGGTGAACCGAATCACAAGGAGGAATAGAGTCACCGTCATGTATCCTCCCCACAGGCGTGGGGGTGAACCGTCCCACTCAGACACCTCAATACCGTCCCATCTGATCCTCCCCACAGGCGTGGGGGTGAACCGGCGTGACCGCTGAATTTGTGATTTCACACGCCATCCTCCCCACAGGCGTGGGGGTGAACCGGGGAACGCCGCACCGGTTATTGACGCTCTCCAATCCTCCCCACAGGCGTGGGGGTGAACCGGTCGGAATGATAGTCGGCGTGTGAAATCACAAAATCCTCCCCACAGGCGTGGGGGTGAACCGCGAAAAGCCCAATTTCTTCGGCGGCGCTTACGATCCTCCCCACAGGCGTGGGGGTGAACCGACAGCGCCGTCCTGGCGGGTCAATCTCCAGCAATCCTCCCCACAGGCGTGGGGGTGAACCGTAGGCTTGCTCAGCGATACAGTGGCGAACCGCATCCTCCCCACAGGCGTGGGGGTGAACCGGAAACCGCTATCGCCCAGGCGAAACAGGCGGAATCCTCCCCACAGGCGTGGGGGTGAACCAGACGCTGGCCCGCCAACGTGGTTTTAAGCTGTATCCTCCCCACAGGCGTGGGGGTGAACCGATGGAATTTTCCGGCGGCGGCGCTGATTCTTTATCCTCCCCACAGGCGTGGGGGTGAACCGAGTCTTTAGTAATGGTCTCCCACTCAAGAACCATCCTCCCCACAGGCGTGGGGGTGAACCGGCTCTGGAAAATCGTTTGCTGGCTTGAAACTAATCCTCCCCACAGGCGTGGGGGTGAACCGCAAACCGGCATCTACATCGGCAGTTAATGCGTATCCTCCCCACAGGCGTGGGGGTGAACCGCTTTACCGAACTACGGTTGACCATCTACGGGGATCCTCCCCACAGGCGTGGGGGTGAACCGGAACAGTCATTCAGGGCGATTGCCTAGAAGTCATCCTCCCCACAGGCGTGGGGGTGAACCGGGATCATGTCCGGCGCAGTCCCCCTCGGCGCCCATCCTCCCCACAGGCGTGGGGGTGAACCGCAGGCAAACACAGGGACTTTCTCAAACAAACCCATCCTCCCCACAGGCGTGGGGGGGAGCCGGTCTTAAACTAATTCAATTTTCAAAAAATTTCCTGTATTAGGATCGACTAAAGAACCCTTAACCGCCAACTTCCAGAGCGCCGAAGTAATCTCCACATCTCGACGATTGTAGTCAATCACCTCCTGACGGTATCCTGACTGCCACAAAATCGGCGCTAAATCTCCCCGCCCTGATTTTTTCCAACCATTAGCCAACGCCAACGATTCTAAAGAATAGGAAAAACCCTTGGGTTGTGAACGCCAATCTTTAGAGCCATAAGCGGACAGACGAATTAATTCCAATAAATCGTAATCTGTCGAGACTTTAAACCCGTTTGCTTGCAAGAGGTAATCATCAAATCTCCGAGAATTAAATCCGACTAATTTTGCCCCAGTTGCCAGTGCCGCTCTAAAATTGCTTAATTCTGACCAAGGAATTTTATTTTCCTCATTGAGATCATAGCCCCAAGTCTCTTCCAACATAAATCCAATAATTGCAATTCCCATATTTTTAAAATCATTCCAACCCTGGCAATATTTTAAATTAGGATATGACCGATTGCGCCCAATCAGACGGATGATTTCACAATCATAGAAAAGATAATTCATCGCATTTCATAACCCCAAACATAAACTACTAACACCATTAACAAGTTTATCAAACCACTGATCGCCCAGACCCAGACCGCGCCAGATCCAGCTTCCATCTTCTGCCCATCCCAACGTCGGCATAATTTTTTAGCGGTTGATTACAGGCTAAAATCTTAAATAGTCTGACACAGAATATTGTCCCCATTCCCGTGGGGGTGACCCGTGCACAACGCCTTGCGGTATCAACGGCTTAGGCCCGCTCCCCACACCCGTGGGGGTTATCCGCGGCGGGAACAAAATCGCTATCGCCCAACAGTTATCAGTCATCAAGTATTTTACTGGTCACTGTTTACTGTTAGCTGATAACTGTCAAACGGCGCCGAACCCCTTAAGCGCCGTTATCATAGGAAACAATCCACTCATCTCGTCTCAACAGTCGCCATCATCCTATGTCCCTTCGGAAATATAGAACCCTGCGCCTGCGCCGCCGGAGCGCCGCCCCGGCCACGCCCCTGCAAGAAGCCATCCAACCTACATTTCGCAGGTTCATGGAAGACAATAGTATTTCTGGCAAGGAGAACCGAGTAAAGCTAAAACTTGCAGATGAAAGTCAGTGAGATTGGAGATGAGTTTACTC
>JBKCES010000343.1:0-13865 GCA_046304295.1 Cyanobacteriota bacterium
GGATGGAAACTAGCTCACACTCCACTTGTGTGTACACGGTAGATTGGAAAGGGGGGTGGGGGGGGATAATCCTTGGATTGCGTTCACCACCCATTTAGGCCTGCTATATGTCTAAACACACACTGTTAGGGGGTTTAGACCGTCTGGAAACTAGCGATTTGGGAAGGCCGCCTCAAGAAATTTATAGGAACCTATAGTAACAGTTTTTTTTGTTGGGTTCAATTTTTCGGAAAATGCGGGAAAACTAACGAAGATTCTTGCTTTCCGGCGCCCATCGTCTTCCCTTAGGGACACAACTGAATCTCCTCCAGATTCCAAAACGCGCCGCCGAGGGCGGAATACTCAAGGCCGCAAAAGCGGTTGCGAACGGCGCCGAGGGAATAGGCGTTGACTAAATAGATAAAGGGTAAACTTTGTTCGACATCCTGTTGGAACTGGTTGTAAATTTCCTTGCGCCGGGGTAAATCTAAAACCTGGGAACCCGCCAGGGCAAGGTCGGCGATCTCCGCTTCCCAGGGATAGACCTTCTGACCCGGCAAAGGGGGACTGCCGGCCCGGGGCTGTTGGTTAAACACATGGAGGTTACCGTCGGTGTACCAAATGTTCGGCGCGTGGGGGTCGTTGCCGCCGGTTAATCCTAAAATCACCGCTTCCCATTCCAAGCTATTGCTGAGCTTGTCCACCAAAACCCCGAAATTGAGGGGGCTAAAATCCACCCGCATCCCCAATTTCCCCAGATCTTCCTGAACTTGGGCACCCATGGCTTCCCGGATTTTATTGCCGGCGTTGGTGTGGAGGGTAAAACGGACGGGGTGATTTTCCCGGTCTAGCAGTTCTCCCTGGGGGTTCAGGTAAAAGCCCGATTGGGCCAAGAGCGCCTGCGCTTTTTGGGGATTGTAGGGATAGCCCCGCAGGGAACGGTCGTAAAAGGGAGATTGGACGGAAACCGGGGAATTTTGCGGCTCCCCCAGACCCCGGAAAATATTGTTCACCATCCGCTCCCGATCCACGCCGTAGGCGATGGCTTGGCGGAAATTGAGGTCGTTGAACCACTTCGCTTTGACGGGATCAACTAAGGGTTTTCCCTTCCGGCGCCCTTGATTGAGATTAAAAGTTAAAAAATTACTGCCGTAGGCGGGGCCGCCATTATAAATTCTAAAATTGCCCCGTTTTTCCTCCTGTTTGAGCAGGGAAAAGGATTCCGGGGAAACCGCCAGGGAATCTAACCCGCCAGAGCGGAATTGGAGTAGCGCCGTGTCGGTGGATTCGACAATGGCCCAAATCACCCGAGGAATATGGGGCAAGGGTTTACCCCGGGCGTCTTGGCGCCAGTAGTGGGGGTTTTTCTCAAAAATCAGGCGCTGGCTGGGTAGGTAACTGGCCAAGCGATAGGGGCCGTTGACTACAATCTCTTCGGGGGGAGTATCAGTGCCCCAGACCGTTAAGAATTGCGGATTGCCCTGGGGATCGAGTTTTTCCACCGTCGGCCGCAAAATATGGGCCGGTAAAATCGGCAACTCGGCGCCGTCGAGGAAGGGGGCGAAGGGTTCGCTGATGGTAAAGACAATTTGCCGTTCTCCCTGGCCCTTAATCTGGGGAAAAGCGCCGCTCTTGCCCACCCGGAGGCTGTCCCGGTAGTTGTTGGGAATTTTGGGATTTAAATAAAGATCGTTGTAACTAAATAAAACGTCCTCAACGGTGAGGGGTTCCCCGTCGGACCAGCGCAGATTTTCCCGTAGGGTAAAGGTGATAGTTTTAGCGTCCTCGGAAATCTGCCAACTTGCCGCCAGCGCCGGCTCCTTAACGCCCGTGAGGGGATTTTCCCGGATTAACCCCTCGTAGGTGAGGCTAAAAATATTGGGGGATTCCTGGGAAAGGACGGCGTTAAAAGTTTTGGGGTCGCTCAAAATGGCCAGCGCCAGTTGGTCTGGGTTGGGCGGCGCCGAGCAGGCCGTTAGGTTGAGCGTTAACGTTAAGGCCAACAGGAGAGACAGTAGCCGTAACAGGGGCGGGAAAGCCATAGAAAATCAAAGGTCGGGGAAGACGGCGCCGAAAGTTTGGACAATCTTCTCCCAGATGGTATAGTAAAAGACTGTGACTGAATGAGTAGAACCCTGAAAACTCCAGCCCTTTATCCTTAGATTAGCCCCCTAGAGCAATGTCGAAGCGCGTACAAGTCGTCCTTAGCCAAACCGTTAACAAACTCGGACAAAACGGAGATTTAGTCGAAGTAGCCCCCGGCTACGCCCGCAATTATCTCATTCCCCAGGGACTCGGTGTCGTCGCCACCCGCGGCATTATCCGTCAGGTGGAACAGCGCCGGGCCAAGGAACTGGCCCGTCTGGCCGCCGAGAAAGCCGCCGCCGAAGCTCGCAAAGTGGCCTTCCAGACCATTGGGCGCTTGAGTATCGCCAAAGCCACCGGGGAAGGGGACGCCATCTTTGGCACCGTCACCACCCAGGACATTGTGGACGCAATTAAAGCCGGCACCGGTCAGGATGTGGATCGTCGGAGCGTGACGATTCCCGACATCGGCAAACTGGGCGTTTACAAAGCCCAGGTTAAACTCCACCCGGAAGTCAGCGCCGAAGTGGAATTTCAAGTGGTGGCTCAGTAGGGTTTTAACCGGGGCGTTTATAATGGGGGGCGCTACGCCTCCTACTTTTACTCCCTTCAAAAGCCTATGCAAACTCTAGACGCTCCCCAGTCTCCCCTCGCAGCGCCGAAATACGGACTGCCGGTAACGATTATCACCGGTTTTTTGGGGAGCGGGAAAACCACTCTGCTCAACCACATCCTCACCAATCAACAGGGTCTGAAAACAGCGGTTTTGGTGAACGAGTTTGGGGAAATCGGCATTGATAACGAGCTGATCATCGCCACCGACGACGACATGGTGGAGCTAAGCAACGGCTGTGTCTGTTGCACCATTAACGAAGATTTAGTCGAGGCGGTCTATAAAGTCCTGGAGCGCCCGGAGAAGGTGGATTATCTGGTGGTGGAAACCACCGGTCTAGCCGATCCCCTGCCGGTGGCGCTGACCTTTTTGGGCACAGAACTGCGGGAGATGACTCGTTTAGATTCTATTGTTACCTTGGTGGATTGCGAGAACTTTAGTCTCGATTTGTTTAATAGCCAGGCGGCCTACAGCCAGATTACCTATGGCGATATCATCGTTTTAAATAAAATTGACCTGGTGGACGAAGCCGACGTGGATCGGCTGGAGGTGAGAATCCGGGACATGAAGGAATCCGCCCGCATTCTCCGCACCGAAAAGTCCCAGGTTCCTCTACCCTTGATTCTGAGCGTGGGCCTGTTTGAGTCCGACCGTTATTTTCAGGAAGCGGCAGTGGAGAGCGAGCAGGATCACCATGACCATGGGCATGACCACGACTGCGGCGCCGATTGCGACCATGACCATCACCACCCTGAACACGATCATGGACACGACCACGCCCACCATCATCACAGTAATCACCTAGAGATGGACGGTTTTACGTCCCTCTCCTTTAGCCGGGACCAGCCCTTTTCTATCCGTAAATTTCAATACTTCCTCGACAATCAACTGCCCCCCACCATCTTCCGGGCCAAGGGCATTCTCTGGTTTGAAGAAAGCCCCAAGCGCCATGTCTTCCACCTCAGCGGCAAGCGCTTTACCCTCGAAGACGACGAGTGGAAAACGGCGCCGAAAAACCAACTGGTGCTCATCGGGCAAAATCTCGACCACGACCAACTGCGGGCCCAACTGGAAGCTTGTCTTGAGGCTTAAATGTCCGGCTACGAAAGAGTCTTACAACTGATTATTTATACCAGTCTGACGGCGCTGGTGGTGGTCTTCACCCTCTGCGCCGCCTACGCCCTGATCCGGTTTACTCTGTCCTATACCCCCTAGCCAAACCGATAACCAAATCCCCTGACGGTAATAATATACTCGGGTTGACTGGGGTCCAATTCTAGTTTTTCCCGCAACCAGCGAATGTGGACGTCAACCGTTTTGGTGTCGCCCAAAAAATCCATGCCCCAGACTTGTTCGATTAGTTGTTCCCGAGACCAAACCCGGCGGGGGTGAGTCATAAACAATTCCAGCAGGCGGTATTCCTTCGGCGCTAGGTTGACCTCTTCCCCCCGCAGAACCACCCGACATTCCTTAGGATAGAGTACCAAATCTCGAAACTTGCGGAAGGTGTTGGTGGAACCGGCGCCGAAACTTTGGCGCCGAATCAGGGCCCGACAACGAGCCACCAATTCTCGCATACTAAAGGGCTTGCTTAAATAGTCGTCGGCGCCGACTTCTAGCCCCAAAACCCGGTCGGTTTCGCTGGCCTTGGCGCTGACGATAAGGATGGGCAGGGTGTTGCCCTGATAGCGGAGGGTGCGGCAGATGTCGAGACCGTTGACCTGGGGCAACATCAGATCTAGTAACATCAGATCGATTGGAGGTTGATTGGAGACGGCTTCAATATCTTGGATCAGCGCCAAGGCGCTGCGGCCGTCCTCGGCCCAGAGGACGTCGTAGCCTTCCTCCTGGAGCGCGAGCACGAGCATTTGGCGGATGACCTCTTCATCTTCCACCACCAGAATTCGGTAAGTTTGATTTAACTTTTGGGCGGACGCATACTGGGGAACGTCAAGGGATAGCATAAAAACCTTCTACTGCTGGCTCCTATGCCCAGATATATCACGAATCCGCAGTCAGCGGTGACGGGACAACTGTATGATTTGTTACCATTTTTGCTCTTTTCGGCGCCGTCAAGGAGAGCGGCCCTTGCCCCAAGTTAGGTTTGAGCCAAAGTGGAAGATTTGCTTAAATTTTGTGGTGAACGTAACCCAGTGGTTATCCCCCCCCCCTGAGAAGGCGGAAGCAAGGACTCGTCATCGGAATTGATGATGGAGTTGGAAAGAGAGTAGGAACTGATGACGGGAGCGCTAGGATCAAATCCGAACCCTCCTCCCCCGTTAGCTACCGAATGAAACAGTTCCACTTGGCTTCCGGTGTCAAATTAAAGACCTGGCTGATTCAGAAAGGTTGGTTCTGGTTGCTCTTCCCTCTGACAGTTTGGGGAACCCAAGCGGCCTTTAACTGGACGATGATGGCGCTGGCGGTCTTCGCCCTGGCCTATGGCGGTAAAGGTTTGCGAAAACCGCCGGAAACCTAGCGCATTGTCGGGGCGTCTGGAAAAAGACAAGCGTCAATTTACAGGGTAAGGGCGCCGGTCGATAAGTTGTTAAGGATTTCTGATTTCATGAAAAAACTGTCCCTATTGGCGCTGATGTCTCTTCTCCTTTCGAGTCTGGTTCTGCCGGCGTGGGGAGGGCCAGTGTTGGAACGGATCAAGGAAACTGGCGTCATTACCGCTGGCACCCGTCGGGACGCAGTTCCCTTCGCCTTTGTGGACGGCCAGGGGCGCTGGGTGGGCTACTCCATCGATATTTTAGAGCGGATTCGGCGCCAAGCGGAAAAGCAATTGGGAAAACCCATTCAACTCAAACTGGTGGAAGCCACCCCGGAGGAGCGGTTTAATCTCATTCAAGCTAATAAAATCGACATCGAATGCGCCTCCTCTACCTTTACCTGGGCTCGTACCCAAAAAGTGGATTTCTCCGTCAGTTACTTCGCCGACGGCACCAAAATTTTAACCCGGGCCAATAGCGGCCTAGAGTCCGCCGCTTCCCTCAACGGTCGGGCCGTAGGAGTGATTCCCAACTCCACCAACGAAAAGGCCATTAAAGTGCTCCAACCCGGCGCTAATTTAGTGCCGGTGGGGGATCAAGCCGAAGGGATTGCCAAACTGGAAACCGGGGAAATCGAAGCCTTCGCCGGGGACGGCATTGTCCTGGAAGGCCTGCGGCAAAAGTTGAAAAATCCTCAGGATTGGGTCATTGCGCCTAATTTTCCCTACCAATACGAGTCCTACGCTTGTTTACTGCCCAAGGACGACTCCGATTGGCGTAATTTGGTCAACTACGCCCTCATTCAGTATATGGAAGGCGTGGTCAGCGACCAGACCGCGGCGGTGGCGGTGTATGAAAAATGGTTTGGGGAGGAAGGGGTAGCGCCTTATCCGAGAGATACGGTCAACGACTACTTTCAGGGCATTGTAGATGGGTTTGAGTGGATTCCCATTATTGACTATTAACCGGCGAGAACTCCCGGTGCTGTGGGATAATGGCCCCTTGCTTTCCCTGACCTTGCCCGCCATGACCACCTATTACTACGTCCTCGCCAGTCAAAAATTCCTTCTGGAAGAAGAACCCTTTGCCGAAGTGCTCCAGGAACGAACTCGGGATTATCAGGAAAAAAATAAAGAGATTGATTTTTGGCTGGTCAAACAACCGGCTTTCCTCGACGCCCCGGAATTAGCCGAAGTGAAAACGAAGGCGCCGGCCCAGAACGTCGCCGTCATTTCCACCCAAAAGTCTTTTATCGTTTGGCTCAAGCTCCGCCTAGAATACGTCCTTACCGGCGAGTTTACGGCGCCCAGCGCCGGGATTCCCGACCCCCTCGCCTCCCTGGAAGTCCCGGCCTAGGATTGTCCCTAAATCTTAATCATTTCTGCAGATTTGCCCAGGGGCAAGGTAGCGCGGGTTACAATTCCTTGACATTGCCTTTGTTACCGTGAAGGGCGTTCAGTTATCTGGGAATTTAATCAAGGTGAGTCCCGTTTATCTTTCCATTGTGGAAGCCAACCCCCACCTGCGCTCCCTGTTGGGCTGGCACCTGCAACAGGCGGGGTATCTAGTGCAACAATGTGCCACCCTCCAGCAGGCCCGTCAGGCCTTTCACCAGCGCCAGCCGACCCTGGCGGTCATCGACTCCGACCTACCGGACGGGGACGGGCTAGAGCTTTGTCGTTGGCTGTACCAACAGCGTCAGTCTTTAATCCTAATGCTCTCGGCTCGTAACTTAGAAAAAGACATTGTGGCGGGTCTCAAGGCCGGCGCCGACGATTACCTCGCCAAACCCTTCGGGATGCAGGAATTTATGGCCCGGGTAGAATCCCTCCTGCGGCGAACCCGCAACGCCGCGGCGCCGCTTTTACTGGACTACGGCGATTTGAAAATCGATCTGGTGCAACGGCGGGTGCAGTATTTGGGAGAATCCATTGATTTAACCCCCCAGGAGTTTAGCCTGCTCTACGTCCTAACCCAGGCGGAAGGCAACGCCCTCAGCCGGACGGAGCTACTGCGCCGGGCTTGGCCGGAAGCCATTGACAATCCCCGCACCATTGACACCCACGTTTTGTCCCTGCGCAAAAAAATCGAGACCGACCCCCGCAAACCCAACCTGATCCAAACCGTCCGCAACGTGGGCTACCGCTTCAGCTCCGAAGCCCTGGAAGACAGCGCCGCGCTCCAGCAGGGACAAAGTAACGGTCGACGCTTGTCGGCGCTCTCCTAAGCTTTTATGGTGGGGAGAGTCTTTTGTCCCCTTTGCCATGACCGCCGCCCTCCCTCTTGAAGAGCAGGATTTATTCGACTATCACTACAACCCCCCCGGTAGCGCCCCCGGCACGTTAGGGATTGAGGCAAACGCCTACCCCACGGAAATCACGCTCTTTGATTACGGCCCCGAGCATTTTAGTCGGTGCGAGCGGCCGGTCTTTCAAGATTGCTTAACCCAGGTCACCTGTGAAAATTCGGTGACCTGGGTGGATGCCCAAGGTCTAGGGGATCAGGCACTGTTGGCGGAGTTGGGTCGAGCCTTTGGATTACCGGCACTGATTCTGGAAGATATGGTCAACGTGCCCCAGCGACCTAAGTTGGAATATCATCCCCACTTTGTCCTGATCACCACCCAGATTGTGATGACCCGCCCCAAAAAAGGATTTTGGACGGAGCAAATTAGTTTTGTCTTGGGGAAAAACTATCTGCTAACTTTGCAAGAAGAACCCACCCGGGACCCCTTTGAACCCATCCGCCAGCGCCTCGCCCAAAATGTTGGCTCCATTCGTTCCCAAGGCGCGGATTATCTCTGCTACGCCCTAATCGACGCCATCATCGACAACTATTTCCCCGTTCTGGAAACCTACGGCGACCGCTTGGAGGATTTAGAAGACGAGGCCATCGAGCGACCCACCGAAGCCACCCTCAACGGCATTTACCGTCTGCGGCGAGAACTCTTGGCGCTCCGGCGCAATATCTGGCCCCAACGGGAAGTCTTTAACGCCCTGATTCGAGACCAAAGCGAGTTTATTTCCCCCGAGGTGTTGAATTACCTGCGGGACTGCTACGACCACACCATCCAAATCATCGATGTCATCGAAACCTATCGGGAACTGGGATCTAGCCTAACGGACGTTTACCTCTCGGTGATGAGTCATAAACTCAACGAGGTGATGAAGGTGCTCACCATTATTTCCACCGTGTTTATTCCCCTCACCTTCATCGCCGGGATCTACGGCATGAACTTCAACCCGGAAGCGTCTCCCTACAATATGCCGGAGTTAAACTGGTACTGGGGCTACTTTATTTGCCTAGGCGCGATGATTGTTCTCACCCTCTTCCAGCTTTATATCTTCTGGCGCCGGGGTTGGTTCCACCGCAATAAAATCCTAGCTCGGCGTCCTAGCGACCCCTGAGCGCCCGCCGGAAGTTCCGCCGATAACTGGCGTTGACAATCAACAGCCCCGGCCAACCGAAGGAAAGGGCTAACCGGGTGGGCAGTTTGCGGCTGAAGTGAGTGTTGTGGTAGCCCGACCAAAAGCGCCAGATACCAACGAGATAGATAAAAACGATGCCGAAAATGAAGAAATTCATCATAGAGGATTCACCAAAAAAACGTAGTCCTGAACCGGAACATTGCCGAGAATGTGCTCCTGTAAGACGCGCTCAATCACCCCCGGACTACAGCTATGATACCAAACCCCATCGGGATAAACGACCAGAATCGGCCCCTGTTGGCAGACCCGCAGACAGTTGGCTTTGGTGCGAAAGATACAATTTGGGCGGGCTTCTGTCGGTTGATCGAGTCCCAATTCCTTTAACCGGCGCTTGAGGTATTCCCAAGACTCTAAACTCTCGGCTTTGGGACAGCAAAGGGGTTTGGTCTGGTCGCAACAGAGAAACAGATGGCGTCGGACTTGGGGCAGTCCGAGAGCCTGGCTTCGCTCCCGGAGGGTTAGTTCTGAATCCATACCGTTGGAAACTCTTTTTCAAAGCGGGGTTTCCACCAGTCTTGCCAACCGATCCAAGCCGATTGAAGCAAAGAGGCTTGAGCTTGGGGGCTTAAAGTCGCCGCTCCGTCCGTTAACGTCAGGATAGTCCAGAGACAGCGAGAATCCGCAAAATTAGTTCCTAAAGCCAACCAACCGATTACAGAAGGGATAGACCAGCCATTTTTATAGCGATTACGGACGGATTGAGACTGGGTCACCGTCGTTTCTCCTCTGGCGTTGAGACACCCCGTAAGATAGGCCCGGTCATCGAAGGTAAAAATTGCATAGTATCCCCGTTTGGGATCATGAATCATTTCTGGGTTGATGGAAGCTGGCGGCGCAATTTTATGGGCCATAATCGCATGGCCGAGGCCTAGAAAAATCTTATCGTAGTAGCGGGTCTGAACTTGAAGGGTTTTCCCGTCTTTTTGATAGCGGTATTGGTAACCCGGACGCTGGTTACCCGCCTCGGGTTTGAGGATCTGGGAGTCGGCGCTCCGCCAATCCGTTAGAGGAACCACAGCGGGAAAGTCAAGAGTCGCTAGGTCTTTTTCCTTGTCTACGGCAGGACGTAGTAGGGCGTACCCCGTCATGCCGATCATAGAAAATAAGAGCGCGGCAAAGACGCCCAAACGGGATTTATTCAAAAAAAGCGTATTATCCATTGACGACATTTTCAGTTGAGGATTAAGAAAACCAAAAGCAAGCTTAAGACGGGGAAGGAGAAGAATTGTTATAGTTGCGGACGTAGGCCAGCCAACAGAACAAGCCAAATAAACAGACAGACACTACCGCAAAGGAGAGACTGCCATCGGAGCCGTGCCAGTAGTCGAAGGCCGCTTTATCTCCAGCGTCTACCAACAGCGCCATGATAATTACCCGAACGGCGTTGACGACAAAACCAATGAGAGCGGCAATTAGGAGGCAGACCGCTTTTTGAAGATGACTGATGGGAATCAGGAAAAAGAACAACACCGCCACGCAGACCACTAGCAGAATGCTTTCCACCCCAGAGCAAGCGCCGAGGACTTCTACCTTGCCCTTAGAGAGTTCGATATAGACCCCTTCTCGATAGACTTCAAAGCCCCCTAGCCAAAGTAAAAAGGTAGCCACCTTGGCCGTGAAGAGAGGTAGGTTAATGGCGTTCAAAAAGATGGTAATGAGCTTCGCTAACAGGAGCAGGGTCAGCGCCGTAATTTCCCGCCAATACTGCCGTAACTGGCGATAACCCGAGGCCAACAGGGCCAGGCTAATCCCCCCCACGAGGGGCAGAAGCCGCAGACTCAGATCCGTGGGAATCAGATTGCGAGCGAGGATTGAGACCAATAAAACGGCGCCGAGAACCGTGGAGAAGAGGTCGCTTTTAAAGGACAACTCCCGGCGCCGGTCCCAAAGTAGGGAGGCCACCGTGAGCCACATGAGAATACTTAGACTAAGTAGGTGTTCTTCCTTGGCTTTGTCCAGCAGAACCAAATGAAGACCCGCCAGGGCAATCCCTAGTCCGCTTAGCCAAACATCAGTTCGCTGTCGGGCTTCTTTCCAATCAATCGTAACCATAGGGCTTTAAACTCTCTCTTACAAACGCAGGACGGAAGCAATCTTGGCTAGATATTTTAGCCTGCTTGGGTCGTAATGGCCAGTTTAGAAAAACCAGCCGTAGGAATGGAGACCTTTGCCCAGTAAATTTACCCCCAGATAACAGACCCAAATGACACCAAAGCCGCCCGCGGCCAACAGCGCCGGTTTCCGTCCCTGCCAACCCTTAGTAATGCGGGCGTGGAGGTAGGCGGCGAAGACCAGCCAAGTAATTAACGCCCAGGTTTCCTTGGGGTCCCAACTCCAATAAGACCCCCAGGCTTCGTTGGCCCAAACGGCGCCGGAAATCAGGCCGATGGTCAGGAGGGGAAAGCCTAAGCCAATGACCCGATAGCTGATGTTATCCAGAGTATCCGCCAGGGTCAGGCGCTCTGGGGTTAGCGTTAGAGTCTGGGGTTTTTCCAAGACCGCCACGGCGCCGGCGGAGGTTTTACCCGCAGTCGCCTCTAGGGGAGAGGGGGCCGCGACGGAACGAAACCCCCCCGTCCCCACAGAACTGCCCCGCAATTCCGCAACTTGCCCCCGGGTAACCATTAAAAAAGCGATGGCCAAAAGAGCCCCCACCATCAGCGCAGCGTAGCTGAGCATCATGACGCTGACGTGCATCATCAGCCAGTTGGATTTCAGGGCGGGCACCAAGGGCGCCGATTTCTGCATATCTTCCGGCAGGACTAGGGCGGCGAAGGCGCTAATGGCCAAAATCACCGGCGCAGTGAAGGCCCCCACCCAACGACTGCGGCTCATTTGTTCGGCGACAAGGTGGGCCGCCGTTAAGCCCCAGGCGAGGAAAAAGAGAGATTCGTAGAGGTTGCTAATGGGAAAATAACCCCCTTCTAACCACCGCCCCCCCAACAGCGCCGCTAGGGTCAGATTAGCCAAGGCCATGCCCAGGGTTCCTAAATGCTGGAACAGAGAACGGGGAAAAACGGCACCGAGCCAATAGACCAGAAGCGTGAACAAGAGAATTAGAAAAGAAGTATTATCTAAAATGCCTTCCAGTTGAATTAAATCCATAGATTCCGTTGCCAAAGAACTGCTCTCTATCCTAAACCCTTTCTGGGGGGATAATCGGGGCGCGTCTTAGGGTATTGGGGGGTGGGTTCTAACCCCGAACATTAACCCACCCCTAATCCCTCCCAGGGAGGGGAAATTGATCAATTATGACGTTAAGAAAAACGGCTTCAAAGCCCCAGTTTTTCTAAAACCCGGTCCACCGGGGTCACATGGCGATCTAACCCCACAGCTTCCGGCTCAATGTCCAGCGCCAGGGCCACCAGTTGGGGCAGATGGAGCACCGGCAGAGCCAGCTCGATCCCTAAAGCTCGGCTAATTTCCGGTTGTCGTGAGTCCAGTTGCAGATGGCAGAGAGGACAGGGGGTGACTAAACAATCGGCGCCGGCGGTGACGGCGTCCTGAAGATGGCGCCCGGCCATCTGGAAGGATTGGGGGGTTCCGTAGCTGGAGATGGGCCAACCGCAACATTGGGTGCGACCGTCGTAATAAATGGCGTTAGCGCCGACTAAACGGAAGATATTTTCTAAGGATTGGGGATTGCGGGGATTGTCTTCGGGAATCTGCTCCTGGGCCCGTAGCAGGTAACAGCCGTAGAAGGCGGCGCAATTAAGACCTGTCAGGGGTTTGACTATTTTTTGGGCTAGGGTTTCTAAACCATAATCTTGCACTAAGGCCCAGAGGAGATGGGTGACCCGGCTGGTTCCCCGGTAGGGGGAGCAGTTTTCTTTTTGCAGGTAGCCGTTCACTTGCTCTAGGTAAGCTGGGTCGTTGTTTTGGGCGTTCTTCAGGCGCTCGTCCGCGTGACCGATCACCCCCTGACAGGTACTACAGTGGGTCAGGAGGGGTAAATTCAATTCCTCCGCCAGGGCGATATTGCGGGCGTTAACGGTGTCCTCCAGCAGTTGGGAAGTTTCCTTAAAGGTGCCGGAGCCGCAACAGCTGGCTTTTTTCAATTCCACCAATTCAATCCCCAGCGCCTGGGCCAGAGTGGTGGTGGCGAGGTGAAGTTCGCGACAGGCGCCCTGGGCGACACAGCCAGGGAAATAGGCGTATTGAAGAGAGGGGGTCATGGGGAAAAAACGAGGAGGACTCCCTTCATATTAGGACTGGAATCGAATCTTTCCCTCTGGGGATTGGGTTCTCGTCCTCAACGCTTGCCCGAAGGCCAACAGTTTGGAACTGAAATCCCCTAATATACAGGACAGGCTAAGTCGGTAAAGCCTTGAAAACACTCCTGGTAAATGTACGACAACACCTGCAAATATCTGGCCGAAACCTATCCCGCCGATTTTGCCACTTGGCTGTTGGGGAAACCCATTGCCCTCACTAGGTTAGAGCCGAGGGAATTGTCCACTGAACCGATTCGGGCCGATTCCCTCACTTTTTTGGCATCCCAGGATGTGGTCTTGCATCTGGAATTTCAAACCCGCCCCGATGATGCCATTCCCTTTCGCATGGCGGACTATTATCTACGGCTATATCGCAAATATCCCCAGCGCCGGATTCGGCAATTTGTGATATATCTGTTGCCCAGCCAGGACCCGTTGGTTTATCAAACGACCTTTGAGCCAACGTATCTGAGACATGAATTCACCGTCGTTCGCCTCTGGGAAGAGCCTGTGGACATTTTCATGCAAAATCAGGGTTTAATGCCCTTAGCCGCCCTAACTCAAACTCCCGATCCCGTACAAACTTTGCGGGACATCGCCCAACGCATTGACCGTATTCCTGAACGCCGTCAACAGCGCAATTTAACCGCCGCA
This sequence comes from Cyanobacteriota bacterium, assembly GCA_046304295.1. Lineage (GTDB taxonomy): Bacteria > Cyanobacteriota > Cyanobacteriia > Cyanobacteriales > Microcystaceae > Synechocystis. The sequence continues at coordinate 13,529 of JBKCES010000343.1, forward strand.
ACAGAAATTATTTCTGGGTTAGCATTGGAAAAGCACGTAATTCAGCAATTGCTCAGGAGCGACATCATGAAGGAATCTGTCATTTATCAAGCCATTCTGGAAGAGGGCAAACTGGAAGGTCGGCAAGAAGGTCGGCAGGAGGGGCTAACTGAAGCCCAAAAACAGATTGCCTTAAAGATGCTAAGGTCTGGGCTAGCTAAGTCGTTAATCGTCGAATTAACCGGACTTTCTCCAACAGAAGTAGAATCATTAGCATCCCCCTGAAACCGGTGGCCTACCGGTTTCAGCCAGCGCCGCCGTTATTCTCCGGTTCCCCTCCCCCGGAGTAGGGGCAGGT
>JBKCES010000344.1:0-19609 GCA_046304295.1 Cyanobacteriota bacterium
TGAGCCAGAGAGCAGTTGGGCGTTTTGGTAGTGCCACTCAAAGGTTTGACAGAAGTCATCCACATCACAGAAGACTGAGGTAATATCGAGACGATTGTTTATATCCATGGCTGATACTCCGAAACGTTCTTCCAGTTTAGAGTTCAGCCCTTATTTTTTCCATCGAACTCAGGTGGTATAGATATTGAAGGGCGGGTGTGGCAACACTTTCAGCGTTTGTGCCCCTCATGGATACCATATTTTCAAAACCTAGTCCCGGTAAGAGATTGAGCCACCTGTAATGTTTACAGGAGAAGGATTTGATGGTCATTGGTAAAATATCTCAGCAGTGTTACCAACCTGCGGAATGTAGGATCGAAAAATATCGCCGGCGGGAGCGAGACTATGACCAACAAACGGACTACAGGCGCCGGGAAGGGGTGAGACTGGATTAACCCCCAAGACTCCACAACGCTAAACCTCCCAGAACGGCGCCGAAGGCCAACAGAAATTGGCGGAGGTAGGGATGCAAAAAGACGGGAACCACCGGCGCCGTGGGGAGGGAGAGAAATTTTAGGGTCAAGGTCGGCGTAATCCCCCGATTGACATAGCCCGTTACCCCGCAGGCGTCGTTTAAAAAAACCGCCAACCGTTGAGCTAGAGGCGTAAAGGGGGGAAGCCAGCGCCACCAGTGGGGATAAACTACCGGAATCACGCCGCTCCGGTCATGAAAATAGAACTTCGGACGTCCCCAACCCTGGGCGTCTAGCAAGCGCAATTTCCCGGTCCATTGCACCTGGGTGCCCCAGAGGGGACTGGTTTGCTCGCTAGTGAGCAAACTTAAAACATCCGGCGCCGGTAATTGTCGCGGCAGTTGTTGGAGGATAAAAGTTTGGATTAGGAAACCCAATCCGAAGCCTAGCGCTAATCCAGAGCCTAAGCTCCAGGGGCAGTCGGGCCAAAACCTGGGGGCCAAAACGGCACTCAGCGCCGCCACCCAGGGCAACAGCGCTAAACACCAATCCTGAATAAAGGCGGGATAGGGATTAAGTTTCTGGGTTTTGGTCTCCCGACGAATTTCTTCGAGGGCGTATTGGGAACTGAGATCCAGTTGTTCGGCGTAGCGTCCCAGCGCTTGTACTCGTTCCCCCAATAGGGGATGGGAACTGCGCCACTCCGCCCAACGGGCCCAAGGGTTAAACCAATCCCAGACAAGAAGACGACTGATGACCTGACCGGAAAAATGAGACCCCCGCTCGCAGGATTGAGCACTTTTGGGGTCATAGACGCCAAAATTCCGCAGACCTTCTAAAAAGAGAGCGGGGGTCTCGGCCTGACGTTCCTGTTTAACCAGAGCTTTAGAACATTTGACCAGTGCGCGAATCAGACCGTTAGGATTCCCCGTCCATTGGCTGGCAAAGTGGTCGGCGTAGTAGGTTCGGGAACGAGCGAGGTAACGATTGAAGAATTGGTTGTAGCGAAAGAGGAAAAGGCAGAGATGGGCCGGCGCCCAGGTTAAAATTTGTCCCCAAAAGGGCAAGTTCCGGCGTCGAGTTTCTAGAAGCAAATAGAGCCAATAGAAAAATTGCCCGCTACTGCTGACCCAGGTCATCAGAGCGCCGTCCCCCAGGTGAATGTGCCCCAGTTCCTGGGCCAGAAGGACGGCGATTTCTTCCGCATCCAGGTAACGGAAGATTCCCTTAGTCAGCCCCAGATAGCTCTGTCCCCGGCGACCGCCGTAGGAGAAGACCTGGGGCCGGCGGTCGTTGATTAACCCCAAGCGGGGGAGGGGGATTTTGGCCTGACGACAAAAGCGCAGGAGCAATTCTCCCCCCTCAGGGCTGTATTTCTGAATATCGCCGAGATTAATGGGTTGGGCTTGATAAAAATGGCTCTGGAGCCGGTCTTGAAGGGAGATAGCGCCGGAGCCAAAGAGAAACATGGCCAGGAGGCTGATGGCCCCGCCCCAAACGGCGCAGAGGGGCCAGGGGACAAACAGGGCGAAGAGAAGTCCTAGGGGAACGGCGCCGCCGAGCCAGGGCAGAAGGAAGCTGAGAATCAAGACCAGACCGTAACTGTCGGCTTGGCGGGGTCGAAAAAGCTTAGCCGGAGTCTTGGCGGTCCGACTCGCCTTGGGTAGGGTGGACGGAGGAAGAGCTTCCTCGTCCTCTTCGGAGATGTCCGGTGTTAAAACAGACAACAGTCCCCTGGCCCAGCGATCCACTTCGGGATGGGGATGATTAACTAAATCCTGACAATGGGCAATGGCCTCCCCCGTCTCTCCCTGGGCTCGGTAGGCCCGAATCAGCCCCATTTTGGCCTGCAAAAATTGGGGGTTCTGCTGGTGGGGAAAACGCTGACAAAACTCCTTAAATTTAGCGATGGCCGCTCCGTACTGTTGTTTTTGCAACTCTTGGAGTCCTTGCTCTAGTCGCTGGAGGGCGTCGGCGGGAATCATGGCGGGGGAGGAAAAAGGATCATAGATAATAAATATCCAGGTTTGGACAAAAAAGTAAACCCCCCCATCTGAATTACCATTCAGTTGACGACCCTATCCTAGAGCAAGTCCTGGTATTTCGCCTCCCCTTGCAGGGATTTCAGCGCCGCTTTAATATCTTGAGTCTTATTTTTGGGCAGAATTAAGGTCGCCTTGCCGTCCCGGACAATCACCAGATCCTCCAGCCCTAGGGTCACGATCACTTCTTCGGGATTGTCGTTATAGACGATACAGCCCCGACTCTCCAGCGCCCAATGGTTGCCCAAATTTGTATTTGCCTCTTCGTCCTTTTTCAGACGCTCTAGGGCGTTCCAATCCCCCAGATCGTCCCAGAGAAAGTCGCAGGGCAAAACATAAGCTTTATCAGTTTTTTCCATCAGGGCGTAATCAATACTTTTTTTCTCTAACGTCCCGTAGGCGCCGATGCCCTGTTTTTGCAGAGGCGTTAAAATTTGGGGCGCATGGCGGGCTAATTCCGCTAAAACCACCCCGGCCCGGAAGAAAAACATACCGCTATTCCAACTAAAGCGCCCCGTGGCGATAAATTGGGCGGCGCTTTGGGCATCGGGTTTTTCGGTAAAACGACTGACGCGATAAATCGGCAGGCCATTCTCTTCCCCCGCCGGCGCTCCTTGCTCGATGTAGCCGTAACCCGTGGCGGGTTCATTTGGTTGAATGCCTAGGGTAACGATGGCGTTCTGGGTTTGGGCAAAAGTAATGGCCGCCTTTAAGGTGCGTTCAAACCCCGCCTGGTCGGGAATATAGTGATCCGCAGGGAAAAAACCGATCACTGCCTCGGGGCCGTATTTTTCGGCGATGGTCAAACTGCCCCAGGCCACCGCCGGCGCTGTGTCCCGCCCCTCCGGCTCAATTAATACATTACTAACGGGCAAATCCGGCAACTGCTCCCTCACCCCCTGGGCGATGGGCGCCGCCGTAATCACCAATAGTTGTTCCCAGCCCTCCGCCAGGGGCAATAACCGGGCCGCAGTGGCTTGCAATAAACTTTGCCCGCTCCCGTCTAGACATAAAAATTGCTTCGGGCGCGAGCGCCGACTCAGGGGCCAGAAACGTTCTCCCTTGCCGCCGGCGAGGATGACGGGAATAAATGGGGCGCTCATTGTGGAGTCTCTCTGGAGGAAAAATTAACGGGCTTCGAGTTCCAGTTGCTTCACCGGCACAAAACATTCTCCAGGCAGGAGAATGGGCTGTTGGGTAAACATCAATTGTCCCCGGTGAGTTTGCTTATGGATGGCGATCCCCAGGGGACGCTTCGCCGCCTTGGGGTTATGGACAAAGTAATTGCGGTAGAGACGCCGGGCAACCCGCAGGAGCTTGGGATCAAGGAAAAGAGGCATTTCGCCGTAGTCCCGTTCATCGCTGGTGTAGTTCAAAATCAGTCCTCCCCACAATATTAGGCGCCGTCAAGAAACGACTACAATCATAGCCAACCCTAGAGTAGACGACAAGACCGACCTTTAGGATTCCAAATTTTCTAAAAGAGCTTTGCCCATGGCCTGACAGCCCACCAACTGAGCGCCAGGGGAGAGGATATCGCCGGTGCGGTAGCCCTGACGAAGGACGGCTTTGACGGCGTCTTCGATTTTGGCGGCGGCCTGGGGTTGGTCTAAACCGTAGCGGAGCATCATGGCGGCGCTGAGGACCTGGGCTAGGGGATTGGCTTTATCTTGTCCGGCGATATCCGGCGCCGAGCCGTGAACCGGCTCAAAGAGACCCGGGCCGGAGGCGCCTAAACTAGCGGAGGGCAACATACCGATACTACCGGTGAGCATAGCGGCTTCGTCGGATAAGATATCCCCGAATAAATTGCCGGTGACAATGGTATCAAACTGTCCAGGCGCTCGCACCAACTGCATAGCGGCGTTATCGACGTATAAGTGGCTTAATTCCACGTCGGGGTAATTTTGGGCCATCAACTCGACCCGGTCCCGCCAGAGTTGAGAGACATCTAAAACATTTGCTTTATCTACCGAGCAGAGTTTTCCCCGGCGCTTGCGGGCAATCTCAAAAGCGACCTTAGCGATGCGGTCAATTTCTCCTTCCCGGTAGGCCATAGTATTAACGCCCCGCTTTTCCCCATTTTCTAGGGTAAAGACTCCCTTTGGTTGGCCAAAATAAATACCGCCGGTGAGTTCCCGCACCACCATAATATCTACCCCCTCCACTATCTCTCGTTTGAGGCTAGAGGCGTCGATCAATTCCGGGAAAATGGTGGCGGGACGCAGATTAGCAAAAAGTTCTAATCCCTCCCGAATGGCTAATAAACCCGTTTCTGGGCGTTGGGCCCGGGGCAAACTATCCCATTGGTAGCCGCCGATGGCCGCCAACAAAACGGCGTCGCTCTCCTTAGCCAGCGCTAGGGTTTCCGGGGGCAACGGTTCCCCCGTCGCTTCGATGCCGGCGCCGCCAATGGGCGCCGATTGGAACAAAAACTCTAGATTGAACTGGGGCGCGACGGCTTTGAGGAGGGATACTGCCACGGCCATAATTTCGGGGCCGATGCCGTCGCCAGGAAGAAGAGTGATATGATACTGCTGGGTCATAGCCGGGAGAAAAAGGGGCGCTGTTTGGGTATCCTACCAGAAATCGCTCTCCAAGGTATTCTTCTTCTCGCCTGATCCCCAGAGAGCCTAGCTATCTGTCAACAAATAGGGTGTCAAGAAAATGAATTAATAGAAGAGGCAATTCTCAATTATTTGGAGGACTTTGAAGATATTCAGGATGCCAAGGATCGTTTGTCTAATCATCCTGAACGTTATTTAACATTAGCTGAAGTGGAGCAGGAACTTGGGCTGGCAAATAGAGTTTAATCCAAGAGCTTTAAAGGAGTTAAAAAAGTTAGATGGAGTGTCACGAAAAAGAATTATTCAATACCTAAAAACTTAAGTTTCTGTGCAATCCAATCCAAACGGCGCTGTACGCACCTGCCCGTCAACTGAATTTTCAGCGCCGGTCAAGGGTATAGTCTCGGTCTGTGGCGTCGCCTCTAAACGTTGGAGATAGGACTCCCAGGGGCTAGGGCGAATCGAGCACAACGGGCTTTTTCCCAAAACGTGACCCTGAATCTACCGGCTAGGGACTAGAAAAAATTTGACCCATCCGCTAAGATGAAGTGCCACATCTAGGGCGAGACTGCCGAGTACAACGCTAAATATACCGCCCTAGCCCCCTTTCCCCCTCTTCCAGACCCTATGCAACCCACCCTCACCCCGGCGCCGGTTTCCTCCGCCCCCATTCACGGCTCCTTCCCTACCCAGGGCCTTGGAGGAACCACTCACAAAATTCAGGTGATTCGCCGGGACGGCTCCAGCGCCGCCTTGAATATCGGCAAAATCCGGGCGGTAGTGGACTGGGCTTGCACGGGGTTAGAGGTCAATTCCATCGCCCTGGAGGCGGGGCTGACCACCCGACTGCGGGACGGCATTAGCACTCGAGAAATTCAGGATAATTTGATTAGTTGTGCCCTGGAGATGTGCAACCCGGAGCAACCCGATTGGCGCTACGTGGCCGGGCGCCTCCAGATTTGGAGCCTGTGGAAAGACACCCTGGTCAGCCGGGGCTACCAGTACGGACATTACCTCAAAACCGTTAAAAATAAGGTCGCCGGGGGGCAGTACGACGAGCGCCTGTTGATCTATAACGACGAAGAGCTAAAGGAAGCGGGCTGTTGGATCAACTCCGATTGGGACACCGATTACGACTACGCCGGCGCCGTGCTCCTCACCAGCCGTTACCTCCTCCCCAACGAACTGCCCCAGGAGGCGCTGTTAACCTGCGCTTTGTTGCTGGCCTCGGTGGAAAAACCGGACGCTCGTCTCAAGTGGGCCCGGCGCTTTTACGAAGCCATCGCCGCCCGCAAGATTTCCTTGGCGACACCGATCTTGGCTAATCTGCGGGTGCCGGGAGGGTCTTTAACCTCCTGTTTTATTACCGCCTTTGACGACGATCTAGAAAGTATCTTTGGCGAAATTACCAACGCCGCCCGGATCTCCAAAAATGGAGGCGGCGTCGGCACCAACCTGAGTCGCATCCGAGCCACCGGCTCCTGGGTCATGGGCAAACCCAACGCCTCCGGGGGAGTCATTCCCTGGATCAAACTCCTCAACGACACCGCCATCGCTGTCAATCAAGGGGGGCGCCGGGCCGGCGCCGTGACGGTGGGTCTAGATGTCTGGCATTTGGACGTGCCGGAGTTTTTGGAAATGCAGGCGGAGAACGGCGACCAGCGCCGCAAGGCCTACGACGTGTTTCCCCAGTTGGTCATCGCCGACGAGTTTATGCGCCGGGTGGTCAATAAACAGGATTGGATTTTAGTCGATCCCTACGAAGTGCGGACTCAATTGGGCATTGAACTGGCGGCGCTCTGGGGGGAGGCTTTTGAACAGGCCTACGCCCAAATCGAAGTCCAGTTAGACCGGAACATTCACCTCTACAAACGGGTCAACGCCCGAGAGTTATTTAAGCAAATCATGCGGGCCCAGGTGGAGACGGGGATGCCCTATCTGGCCTTTAAAGACACCATTAATCGGGCTAATCCCAATAAACATGAAGGCTATATTCCGGGAGTCAATCTCTGTACCGAGAGTTTTAGTAATGTCAAACCCGGCGCTGAGGCCCATTCCTGCAATTTAGTCAGTTTAAACCTAGCCAACCTAGACGACAAAGAAGTTCCCGTCGTTAGCCAAATCGCCGTCCGTTTGTTGGACAACACCATCGAAATTACCCGCTCCCCCTTTGAAGACGCCGAGCGCCATAACAACAAATACCGCACCATCGGTGTCGGCGCTATGGGCTTGGCGGATTGGTTGGCCAAACGGCGCTTGAGCTACGACCACTTGCCGGAACTCAGCAACCTCTTTGAAGAAATTGGCTATTGGTGCACCCAAAGCTCGATGGAACTGGCGAAGGAGCGGGGTGCCTATCCCGCCTTTGCCGGTAGCGACTGGAGCAAAGGACTTTTAATCAACTCCCGGCCCGTGGAGTGGTTCCAGCGCCAGGCATCCAAACCAGAGCGCTGGGTCAAGCTGGCGGAAGAAATTCAAACCCATGGCATTCGCAACTCCCACATCACCGCCATCGCCCCTAACACCTCCTCCTCCTTGGTGCAGGGCTGTACCGCCAGCATTTTGCCCGTTTATAGCCGCTTTTTCTACGATAAATGGGCTAAAGGCACGGTTCCCATCGCTCCGCCCTTTATTAATAATTGCTTCTGGTTTTACCCCGAAAATAAAACTCTCCCCCAGGAAAAAGTGATCCGGGCCGTGGCGACTATCCAAAACTGGATCGACACCGGTATTTCTATGGAGTTGTTGTTCAACTTAAATGAAGGGATTTACTTCCCCAACGAGCTGGAGCGGGCCCTCAACGCCAAGGATATTTTCGACGCCCTCATCCTCGCCTGGGAAACCGGCTGTAAGGCGATTTACTACATCCGCACCGTTCAGCGGGACAACTTCAAGGAAGGGGAAGAGGGCTGTATCGCCTGCGCCAATTAGGGTTGACCCGAAGGGAATACCTGATGGTAGTCGATTCGTCCTAATTATGGTTCTCCCTAGTATTGGCTACCGTATACACAGATCTCGGTTGAAGATCAATTTTTGGGTTTGATCCCCCTAAATCCCCCTTTATAGCAGGCCTAAGTCAATCATGAACAGGTTCCGGTTGGCTCCCCCCTTTCCAAGGGGGGTTGGGGGGGATAATCCTTGGATTGCGTTCACCACCCATTTAGGCCTGCTATACAAGGGGGACTTTGAGAAGTTTTCCCTCCTTTCCAAGGGGGGTTAGGGGGGATCGTGACACTTGTGTATACACGGTAGCTAGTATTGGCGGGGCTAGGGGGGCTTGCCAAGTCGATTTGTCCCCAAAGATTGGGGGACTTTGAACCCCCATCTCCCGTTACCTGAGCGTAGCCGAAGGAGGGAGAAGGGGAGGAGGAAAAACAAAGCAACTGACAGATCCGAGATGCTCCCGATAGCCAATCTTCCAAACCGAGTTATTTTTGGGCGATAAAATCGGCGCCCTTGGCTTGAGCGCGTTTGCGCTTCCACCAGAGACCCCCCGCCATAAAGACGGCGCTTCCCACCACCGGCAAGGCGTCGCTTTCTAGGGGAACGGGGGTGGCATCGACAGTAAGCTGGCTCAATACCAGCGCTCTCCCCCCAGGAGGGGTAGTAGAAAAACTTCGAGTTACGTTGATAGCTTGGTTAGCGGGGACGCTAAATTGATTGCTAAAATTGGTGGTATTTCCTACGACAAAACTGGTTTGAAGCGAAGAATTAGTGCCGTCGCTGAAGGTCAAGTTAGCGCTTGTACCAAAACCATTCTGGCCAGTTTGATAGCTAATTAACTGAACCGGTGCCGAGAAAGATAAAGTCAAGCTGTTGAGGTTCCTACAAACACCTGTGGTTGAGGTGCCGGAACCCACAAAGCACAAGCCATTAGCATTGGCTAGGCTATTGCCAGTGGAGAAATTTGAGGCGGTTAAGGTAACGCCGTTCACGGTTTTTGTGACAGAGGGTAGGTTATTATCGTTGGCGTCAAAGCTAAAGGTCGTTGAGATCGCCTGAGATGGTTGGGAAAATAGAGTTAGACTGATAAGTAGTCCCCCCCCACCATTCCACCTTCGATAAGTTTTACTAATTTCATGGTTGCTCCAACAGTAGATTTAAAAGAGGTCTATAGCATTTTCAAACGAGACGTAAACGCCACCTACTCCAAAACCGGGACGGGTAAAGGGCTAGCAGGGACTGTCTCCATGACTCACTTGTAAATGCTACAGAAAAAATCCTACAGGAATATAGCGGCTTGGAGATTGGTGAAAACGCTCTTTGCTGAATTAGGGTAAGGGTCAGTTTGACCGAGCCTGACTACCAGCCTCATTCCCGGATAGCCTCCCTAATGATAAAATAAAAAACTTATGCTGGCTGATTGCCTAATCCAGAATTTCCGGTTCCCCTCCCCCGGAAGAATTCGGGTGCCGCCCAAGAGGGAGAGTTACACGAGGGCAAGGTTCAGCTTTCTTTCCCCAGTACAAGGTTGGAGAGCTGGCTCAGACAGCGCCGGCGTGATACAACCAATTACAGATAAAAATAGATCTTTCCCGTTCTTCCGCCCATGACCCTCGCCTTTAGGAAATACCACGGCCTCGGCAACGATTTCGTTCTCATCGACAATCGCCATAACCTCCAGCCCTGTCTTGACCCCGACGCCGCCGCCCGGTTGTGCGACCGTCATTTTGGGGTCGGCGCTGACGGAGTCATTTTTGCCCTACCGGGTCAAGGGGAGGCGGACTACTCCATGCGTATTTACAACGCCGACGGCTCCGAGCCGGAGATGTGCGGCAACGGTATCCGTTGTCTGGCTCAGTTTTTAGCAGATCTGGAAGGAGAAACAACGATCGGGAAGCAATACGCCATCCACACCCTAGCGGGTCTGATTACCCCTCAACTCGTCGGCGCTGGACAAATCCGGGTGGATATGGGGCCGCCCTACCTGAAACCGGAGCGGATTCCCACGACCCTAGCGCCGGGGGAGGAAAGGGTTGTCAATCAAACTTTAACGGTAGCCGGTAAAGACTGGCGAGTGACCTGCGTCAGCATGGGCAATCCCCACTGTGTAACCTTTGTGGAGGATATCGGCGCCGTTGAGTTAAGCCAAATCGGTCCCCTGTTTGAGCGCCATCCCGTTTTTCCCCAAAAGACCAACGTTGAATTTATCCAAGTTCTCGCCCCCGACCATCTGCAAATGCGGGTTTGGGAACGGGGAGCTGGTATTACCTTAGCCTGCGGCACCGGTGCCTGCGCCGCAGTGGTGGCGGGGGTTCTGGGCGGTCGTTGTCAACCCCAATGCCGAGTCGACCTCCCCGGCGGCGCTTTGGAGATTCACTGGGAGCGAACCGAGGGGAAAGTGTATATGACCGGCCCCGCTGAACGGGTCTTTGCGGGAACCTATTAAAGACAGCGCAATACTAGCTTTTGCTGATGCTCATTAAGCTCAACGAACCCATCTGAACAGAGTCGGTCACGGCGCCGGAAAATTGCCCGATGTATCTAGCCTAGAAGGTTGGGGCTTTGTCGCTGACAATAGTCTTTAAAGGGGCAGAGACTGGGGTAATCGCAATGGTCGCCCATGGGTATGGGGGGCGGCTCCGGTTGGCTCAAAAACCGGCGAAATTGGCTTAAAAGGATAAATCAAGATCAACAGAATAGCCCGAAGGTTAGCCCCAAACCGGAACCGCTCAAAGACTTCGTTATACCGAGCAAACTGAGAAGCATTAAGCGCCGCGGAGGCAATGAACAACGGACAGCGCCCGTCGTCGCCAGTATTAGCGGGTTTAAGGTAAAGCGCGGCGGTTTCGGGGAATTCATAAGCAAGGTGTTGTTGAGACCTGTTAGCGCACTTAACCCGGAGCCGGACGAGAAATTTTCGATAATGGTATAGGTCACGCAGTTTTAAAATGTTACCATTCTCAAAGCGGATAAAATAGGCGGGTTTGTTATAGAAAGTAACCCCATAGACCGCCAGTGCGAAAGAGTTAGCTAGATCATTTTTGTCGGGGAGCTTATAGTTAGACCGCCAGCCCTTACAGACCTCATGAGAAACCCAGAGAACCTTAATACCGTGTTTTTTGCAGACCTTAGCAATGAAATGCGCATAATGTGGGTCTTGAGGCTCGCATATGGTTTTGTAACAAGGATTACATTTTGAGGCAAGGCCCACTGAAATCTGCTCCACTCCATAAAACGCTTTTTTGTCAAGCATAGTAAACCCACAAGGCTCTCCGGGAATGAGGCGGGTAGTCAGGGAGCCAATTAGCCAGAACCCTTACTGGATAGGCTTTTCTGCGTTACCATCCAAGTCGCAATTGTATAATAAGCTACAATTTCTCGCCTGATCCCCAGAGAGCCGTTTTGATATTGTTGTTGGAGAATTTTTAAGGTGGTGGAACTTTCAACTGTTCACAAATTTTGAGAGCGGTAAACTCAAGAATCTCCTGGTGACGAGGAACTGCCGTGCGAAGTCCATTATTGGAATTGACCCAGATCGAGTGGCTGCCTCCCTCCCTTAATAGCAGACACCCATTTTGACTCAAATGGCGAAGAAGATCTCGTCTTTTCATGAAGCTAGAGCAACGGGAATCACATTAACATGAGTACTTCCCTGTAATATTAAATAAATTGGCTCTTCTAGATCTGCCTCTGGATCAGATAGTTCAGGAGATGGCAATGGCAAAGCGTCTCCTAACAATAAGTAGGTTTCGGCCATATCGACTAATGCCCCCTCCAGAAGAGTCCGCGCTTCTTTCAAAGACTGGGCACAGGTTAACACCCCAGGAAAATCAAGTACTTCACCATGAACACCTTCTGGTAAAAATCTATATATTGCTTTGTAAATTAACAAGCTTTTCCTCCTTGGCTGACATTTAAGTTGTTTAAATTTTAACACGGGAGAAAAAAGATATAGCGGTATTCAGGCGTGTGAGAACACTGAACCCCTTACTGAGTAAGGGGTTTAGCCATCTTATTTGTCCCTCACCAGCGCAGACACCGCTATAAAGAGGCCAAACCATTGGGGGATGGGGAGGTCGTAGTTTCGGAATTGGAGTTTGTCATAGCTCAGGACAACACTGGTTAAAAATAGCAGGAGGGTCGCCAGAATGGCGATGAGGGTTTGAAGGTCAAACATGGCGCTCTCAGTCCAGCGCCTTTATTTTAGTCTAACAGCGCCGGCACCGGGAGAGTGTCGTTGACCCGTCAGCAATTCCAATTTTAAACGGTACCTCAGGATACAGAAAAATGAGACAGGGCACAAAGTAGTTTAAGAAAATTATTTTTGCTTCTAAAAGGTTACCCCGAGTCGGTCTTCCCATTAGCTTTTAGTTTCTCTAAACCACTAAAAATCTTAGAGATGCCGCCAAAGCCCCAATAGTAAATTCAAATTATTGGGTCTGAAGGGCTTGCAGGGAGGGGATTGTAGATTTTTGTATAACAAGTTATATTTTGAATTTGGAATTGCTGTTGACCCGTTACGGTGCTGGAAACCCAAGAAAAAGCTTTTCAAGGATACAGATCAGAGTCTTTCTTATCGTCTGAGAGAATGACCAGCAGGGATCTACGCAAAAAACAAAAAAAGCAAGCACTCTGTGCTTGCTTAAAGCTCGAAAAAAATAAACCTAGATTTAGCGTTTTTTCTGAGTCGTTTTGTTGATACGGCGCTTGAAGCCACCCATAATACCCACAGCGGCGCCAACACCGGCCAAGGTCATGGGTTCGGGGATAACTGTGCTAACTGTTACCGGATTCTGGCGCAGACTCACCATACCCGGGGCATCAAAGGTTAGGCCCGTGACAAAGGCGAGAGTGTCGGTTGGATCAAGATTGGCGCCGACTTCAATGCCGCGAACACTAAAGCAACGCACTGGAGAGGTAAAGTTAAAAATGTTGCCTCCCGTCAAGGTTGTACCCGTACTAGTAAAGGAGGTGCAAGCGCCGGCGCTATCATCGGCGAATAACTCAAATAAGTTGTCGCCAATGCCGGTAGGAAGAAGAACAGACGTGATGTCGGGGCCACTGTCAACAATATAGTCGTAACCGACAGCCACCACCGGATCAATAAAAATACGGGTGCTGGTATCGGGGACATTAAAGTCAAAATTGAATTCCCCATCAATCACTACTGGGAGGAGGGGGTTATCGGGTGTAGTGCCAGGGGTTTGGCCGTTGCGGATAGCAAAAGACCAAAGTCCGGGGGTATCCTCGCTGACGTTACTGAGGTTGATGATATCAAGGACTTCCCCTGTTCGGGAGCCGGGCAACATAAAGAAATTAGCGTCGTCCCCAGCGTCAAAACCAGCTACGGCGGGAATACCACCGAGACCGCCGGAGCCGCCGCTAGCGCTACCGGTTGTCCATTCCAGTTGGTTATAGCGAAACTCGACGTCAAAGTTGCCAGCGCCGGTGTCAGCCCGATTCTTCAGAACGAGTTGGAAACTGTTGAGTTTGTCCGCTTGACTGGGATAGTAACCCACTCGATCCCAGGTCACAACGACGGTGTCGGCATTCGGCGCCGTGTAATAGACAACGCCGCTTTCCAGATTACGGGTATCAACATCCGCCCACCAGGGAGCGATAATGGGTTGCGGAGCGCCGGGAAAGAAGCTAGGGGTAAATGCGCTAAGTCCGCTTTCGAAGGTGATGTTGCCGTTATTGTTAACGAAAAACTGGTCGTACATCTCCCCGAAGAAGTTGATTTCAAAAGGCAGGTCGGCTGGCCCATCAAAACCGTCATCATTCCTTTCGACAAAATCTTCGCCAAAACCGGACGGGCCGCCGAAGCCGGAAAGCAGGGGCACAGCGGCTTGGGTCGGAACTGCCCCGAAGGTCATAAGCCCAACAACTAGGGCACTGGCGAGGGCGGATCCCTTAGTAGCAGTAAATTGGTTTTTAGGTTTCATTGTTTTTTTGTTTGTCAATCTTATCGATTGAATGGTTGGTCTGGGAAGATTCTATGGGCTGATTTTTGTTTTGTCAAGCACTTATATGGTTTGCTTTAATAAATCTTAACCTAAATATTGGCTCTCTTGGAATGAGGCTGGTAGTGAGGGAGCCAATTAGCCAGATCCCTTACTGGATAAGATTTTCTGCGTTAACGCTAAGTTAACGCCAAGTCCTAATCGTATAACAGGATATAGTCCTCGGGGTGATCCCCAGAGAACCTCAACCGCAAATATCAAAATCTATGTTCTTATTTTGACAGTACCGGCGCCGGACAAGCGTCAGTGAGTCGCCACAGCGCCGAAAGTACAAAATATTAAAATGGCTTGACTACAAAATTCAGCGCCGGCGCCGGGAGAGATGCGGTTGAGTGATGACGGAGCTGGAAGCGCAAGAAAAAACTTTTCAATGCAGACAATTGGTGATTTTCTTTTCGTCTGGGAAAATGACCGGCACCGATTATGAACGAAGGGTTAATTAATGTTTTTTTGTGACAAGACGCTATCTAAATAGACGGCATCTGGACAGATATCTTGTCCATTGGGCCAAGCAATTGTGCCATCTAGAACATAAACTTGTTTAAAGTAGTTTTCATTTTTTAGTTCTTGAAAAATTCCAAAATCGAGTATATGGGAGCAATCATATATTTTCTGTTCTCCACTAGAAAAAGTTAAATATAGATAATAGTTTGGCAAGGCTTGAACGGTTTTAACTCTAGGATTCATAATTTATCTAAGTGGTTCAATTTTGTAGGGGAGTTGTCCAGACACGGCGAGTTCCCAGTTTGCCATTAGCTCATCTTTATGCAATTCAACCCAGGCTTGAAGTAGTTTCATTTTGGAGTTGGGCATGGAGCCTTCTAGAATGTCGCCATTGGGAATGGCGAGGATAACCTCGTTATCTTGGTATTTCGCATGAATGTGGGGACTTTGATGTTGTTTATTATCCATAAAGTACATATAAACGATAACACCATAAAACATAGATATTGCAGGCATTGAGGTTTCTTTTAATTTTTTAATGGGTTCCAAGATGAATTTTAGCACAGAGCCGAAAGTACAAAATATTAAAATGGCTTGACTACAAAATTCAGCACCGGCGCCGGGAGAGTGCCGTTGACCCATTACAGCGCCGAAAGTACAACGAAATAAAACTTTTTAACTGCAAATTTCAGCGCCTTTATTTTAGTCTAACAGCACCGGCGCCGGACAAGCGCCAGTGAGTCGTCACAGCGCCGAAAGTACAAAACATTAAAACCTCTTAACTGCAAATTTCAGCACCTTTATTTTAAGAACCAGCGCCGCTTAATGCTGATAACTGAAATCTGTCATCTGAAATCTGTTTAAAGGGTGTCTTGGTATTCCTGGAGAAGGGCCAAAATGTCGGCTAGTTGTCGTCTGTGGAGGGGGTTGGGATCGAGTTGGTATTGGATGAGCGCAATACGATATCGAGTTTCGATTCGAGTTCGGCGAGTCTGGCGTTCTGTCTCCTCAAGGTTTCGACGTCGTTCCTCAACGCGGACAAGCCCCCGTAGGATTTGATCAGCGACCAACAGGCTGAACGTAATCCCTGCCAGAGAGAGGCCAAACCATTGGGGGATGGGGAGGTCGTAGTTTCGGAATTGGAGTTTGTCATAGCTCAGGACAACACTGGTTAAAAATAGCAGGAAGGTCGCCAGAACGGCGATGAGGGTTTGAAGGTCAAACATGGCGCTCTCAGTCCAGCGCCTTTATTTTAGTCTAACAGCGCCGGACAAGTTCCGTTGGGTGATGACGGTGCTGGAAGCGAAAGAACAAAAACTTTTCAAGGTCACAGATGGGCACTTTTATAGCAGGCCTAAATGAATCATGAACAGGGTTCGATTCACGCCCCCCTTTCCAAGGGGGGTTGGGGGGGGATAATTCTTGGATTGTGTTCACCACCCATTTAGGACTGCTATATTGTTGCGGTTTACAATGACTCAAAGTACCTATAAAAGGACAGACAGTAAAACTAGAGATTTTGATAAGTTAGAATTTGAAAGGTATTTTAAGGTCAATAATGATATTTAATTTGAGCAATTAAAACTGCGTCAGATTCTACTTTATAAATTAGACGGTGTTCTTCGTTAACTCTCCGTGACCAATAGCCAGAGAGTTGATGCTTAAGAGGCTCCGGTTTACCAATGCCTTCAAATGGCGTTCTTTGAATTGATTCTATGAGCGCGTTAATTCTTTGAAGCAGTTTTTTATCGGTCTTTTGCCAATATAGGTAGTCTTCCCATGCTCGTTCGGAGAAAATTAATTTCAATCTAACAACTCCCGCTCTAAACCTTGTCCTTTTTCTAGCGCCGAAATAGACTCTAGAAGTATCTCAGCATTTTTGGGACTACGTAATAAATAGGCTGTTTCTTCGAGGGATTGATAGTCTTCTAGGGAAATAAGCACAACGGAAGGTTGAGAGGGTCGAGTGATAATTATAGGCAAATGATCATTGCAGACTTGCTCCATAATATCCTCTAACTTTTCCTGAGCAAATGAATTGCTTACGGCGTTCATGATGAGTTTCGGTAATTAGCAACGGCTTGATTATAGCACAGCGCCGAAAGTACAAAATATTAAAATGGCTTGACTACAAAATTCAGCGCCGGTACCGGGAGAGTGCCGTTGAGTGATGACGGCGCTAGAAGTCTATGAAGAAACTTTTCAAAGACACAGATCTTTTGCTTCGGAGAATGACCGGCTCGGTGCTCTATGGAAAGAGCAAAAAAAAGCAAGCGGTCGGTGCTTGCTTTAGGTGATAGGTTAAAGAGTTCGGGAGGAAGGATGAGAGATTTTAGATGAGGTCAATCATAAAATAATTAACCTTCAGCTCCGCACACCCGATTGCTTAGAGCACTACTGCCTGCGGTGTTGGTTGCTCGTGCTTTATAGCACCAGCTTTTGTTAGAGCCGGGAGATGTGGATTGCGTAAATGTCAGTCCAGAACTATCATAGGCCAATGTGTCTTGAGTTGTTGGACTTGCTGTGTTGGTAGTTACATTTGGATCGCAAGTGGCATTGTTGTTAGCTTGGCAACGGTATAGTTGATAAGATGTAGCCCCCGCCACGGCGCCCCAACTGATGGTAGGAAGGGCGGCTGACGTTGCGGTCAAAACAGGTGCAGTCGGTGCTGAAATGATGTTTGGAATGCCACAAACAATATTGCTAACAGAACTACTGCCTGCGTTATTAGTCGCAATTGCGGAAAAACACCACCGATTAGCATTGTTGGTCAGTGCCACCGTTTGGGTGTAGGTGGTTCCTGTTCCTGACTGAACAGAGGTGCTTGGAGTGCAAGACGTGTTTGAGCCGCTGGTTTCACACCGCGATAAAGTGTATCCCGTTGCGCCTGTCACATCTTGCCAGGTAATAGTAGGAAGTACAACTGCCGTTGCGGTTAGAACGGGGGCATTGGGAACTGGGTTGGCTGGCAACTTATAGGTGTAACCCATAGAAGAACCACAAGTAACAGAAGCGCCGGCTGTAAGCGTCTGAGTTTGGACGCCATCATCACCAGTCGTTGCCGCAGTAGCCGTGCCAAGGGTTAAACCTGCGTTAGTAATAGAGGCATTGACCGTATTCAAAGAGCTACTGTTAACCAAGGCAATATTTGTTAAGGGAGGAACCGTACAAGTTTGGCTTTGATTATTCTGGGTAGTACCTGTAGCAGTACTTGCCCGAAGAGCCGCAATTTGAGCTAGTTCGTCCGCAGTTGGTGCCGTGACGTTGTGAGTATCATCCACTGTGAGCCATTGAGTAGGAGAACCTAGCTTAGGTTTGGCCGCTAGGGTGACAACAGATTTGACCTTATTCCAATTAGAGCCAGATTGATTGAGGGCTTGATGGGAACCTTGACCCCCTCCCTGCCAAGCTTTTACCCAATAGATGCCATTTTGGTTAGCGCCCGAAGGACAATCACCAGCGTTACCGCCACCGTTCATATCCACGGTATAGGTTGGCGCCCAGAAGAAGATACTACAGACTGCCGAGTTGCCCCCCGTAGAAAACAGCCCAGAGGTATTTGCCGTTGCCCCAAGGATTTGAACATCGGTCGCATCACAACCGGGAGTGCTTCCGCAATTGTGAGTAATCTGAGAACTACCGCCAATGCTAATGTTACCTGTTAAAAGAATAACAACTTTCTGACCTGGCGTGAACTGAAGGTTAACGCCATTGCCAGCAATGGAACTCGCTGTATAGTAATAGGTTTGATTGGAGGCTTTGTAGTTAGCTGAAGTCGTTGTATCTTCACTGCGAGGCAGGGTTAACGAGCCTGTGATTGACCCTAAAGAAGCGGGAGTAACACCTGATGGCGCAGAAGAAGGCGGATCAGGCATGGGAATTAAAGACACCTCTGGGGCAGGCTGACCCGTGGGTAACGCAACCCGCACGGCTGTGCCTCCGCCGGAAGACCCGGACGACACATACTCGGTATAACCGCTGGAAGAACCATTCCCGGCAGTCGTTGTAAAAGTTCCCACGTTCATACCACAGTCGTAGGCAACATGGGCATCTAATGTTCCGGGGTTATTATTATTTTGACCCGCCCGGAGATATTGCTTCACCCACAGGCCGGGGAATGCTGATGATGTAGGATTGGAAACTGTGCCGCCGGAGACAGGAAGGGTTGCTACAACGTTTGATTTTCCATTGCCATTGGCGCCAGCCAGACCAACCAATTTAACCTTTGCCGTTCCATTGGGATAATAATAATAGTTCTTGAGCTGATAAAAAGGAGCAAAGTTTGGATTACTATTGTTAGAGCTTTGCAAAGACTGGGTCGTTGTTGCGTTTGCGCTCGTTACACCGACAGAAGTGAAAGAAGTCACTAAACTGCTTTTAACTTGAGCATCTGTTTGGGCGGAAGCGGTACAACTTTGAGATTTTACTGATTTAACGATTCCTGCTAAGGTTGCATCATTAGTGTTTGGATTAGCTTCATAAGCGGCAATTGCTGTTCGCCACTCTTCCATACTGTATTGGGCAAGTGCCGGATTTTGGGTAATCATGTTTTGCAAACGGACCAGACCCGCTTCCGCCGCCGCATCAGCAACAGATTTCGTTTTTTGGGAAACGACTTTATTGTTATCCTGCATTCCCTGCATCACCATCGTCGCGCCGACGACGGCGATCACCAGACCGCACATCACCACTATCGGCAGAGCAAAGCCCCGTTGGCGCCGGGTGGCCAAGTAATTTAGCAGATAGAATCGAAACTTAGCGTTCATTAGCCCTTCTCCCAAAATCGAACTCTAAAATTAACCTACCCTTTTAGTTTAGGGAAGATGTCTCTCCGTGGCTGTGATATTCATTACGGGTATTTAGTGATCTTAGTCACGTCTATCTCTAGTCAAATGACCCCTAAATACTTAGGTGACAAAAGCTCGACCGGCGCTTAGGTATAAGATCTAGCTTGCCATAGTAAAGGAATTGACCACCCCGCCCCTGACGGGGCACCCCTCCTCTGGAGGCTACCGTGTATACACAAGTGTCACTACCCCCTCTAACTCCCCCTTGATAAGGGGGAGAACCGGAAATATTCGTTCTACTCTCTTTCCAAGGGGAGGGCTAGGGAGGGGTTCTTGATAGAATTTCAGAAA
>JBKCES010000345.1:0-14472 GCA_046304295.1 Cyanobacteriota bacterium
GCATGGGTGAGGTGTCAAGGGAGTGGGGAAGGAATGGGAGGAATGCCCTTCGGCTACGCTCAGGGCGCGAACATAGCGCTAAACCAGAAGAGAGGATTGCCTTTCGACAAGGTTGAAGGGCCGCTACGCTCAGGGCGCGGAAGAGGAAGGCGAGGGCTGAGCGTAGCCGAAGCCCTAGGCTTTAACGAGGTTTTCCATAGCGTTTTCGTTGCCGGGTTCGGTGCTACCGGGGGCTTCTTTAGCGGTGAAGCGGGCGAAGTCCTCGGCGCTGAGCGCCGCCCGGAGCGCGCCTTCTAGTTCATCGGTGAGTTGACGATTGAGGCGAAAGGCGACGTTGGCTTCCTCGATAATCTGAACGGCGATGTCTTCCGGCACTTCGATACTGTCTAGCGCCTGACGGTATTTGTCCTTGAAGGCTTTTTTGGCCTCGATGGTGGGGATAGCCTCAAATTCGTAGAAGGCGGTGCCTTGACCCTCCGGCAGTTGTAGGGCCTTGCGGACGACGTTTCGTAATCCCTGACCGCCGGAGAGATCCCCCAGATAGCGGGTGTAGGCGTGGGCGATGAGCAATTCCGGCTGGGTTTGGGCCAGTTCCTTAAGCCGTTGGGCGTAGGCGAGACCCCCCGGAGTCGGTTGCGCTTGAGTCTCCCAGTCGGCGCCGTAGTAGAAAGCTAAATCTTTGGCCAAGTTCTGACGGCGCTGGATTTCCGGGAAGTAAATGGGTTGAATGGCGGGGTGCTCCCGCAGACCATCCATCTCGGCTTCGAGGGCGCCGTAAACGACGTAAAAATTGGCCATTAACTGCCGAAACGGCTCCGTCTCCACCACGCCCTTGAGAAAGCACTTCATAAAGGCGGTATTTTCCGCTTGAGTGTGGGCCGCCATAGTGCCCTGCCGCAGACGACCGGCTAACTGACTCGCCATGTTAAACACTGCTCCAAAAAAAGTAAGGAATGCTTTTACCCTAGCGAAAAAGCTAGGGCTTCGGACTTTAAACCCGCCAGTTGACCCAATCCTGGGGCTGGAGGAAAATTTCCGTTAAACCGGCTTCGGGACTGCCCGGCTCCGGTTGATAGCCGTACTCCCAGCGGACTCGGGGAGGTAGGGACATTAAAATCGACTCGCTCCGACCGTTGGTTTGCAGACCGAAAATGGTGCCCCGGTCGTAGACTAGGTTAAATTCCACGTAGCGGCCCCGGCGGTACAGTTGAAATTCCCGCTCCCGCTCCCCGTAGGCCAAGTCTTGGCGGGCTTCGACGATGGGAACATAGGCCGGTAGAAAGGACTGGCCACAACTTTGCGCAAAGGCGAATAAATCCTCCCAAGTCCGCTCCACAGCGCCGACGTTTTGGCTATAGCGCGCCGCTTCGCCGTCGTGGTTATGGCCAGCGTAGAGGACGCCCCGTTGATCCTGGTAATCAAAGAAAATGCCCCCCACACCCCGGGCCTCCTGACGGTGTTTGAGATAAAAATACTCGTCGCACCAACGCTTAAAGGCCGGGTAATACTGGGGATGATGGGCGTCGCAGGCTTGCTTAATCGTCCGGTGGAAATGAACGACGTCTTCCGCGAAGGGATAGTAGGGGGTTAAATCCACCCCGCCGCCAAACCACCAGATTGGCCCCGCTTCAAAGTAACGATAGTTGAGGTGGACGGTGGGCACGTAGGGACTGCGGGGATGGAGCACCATGGATGTCCCCGTGGCGTAAAACTGATGACCCGCCGCTTCCGGGCGCTGGGTCAGAATCGACGGGGGCAGGGTCTCCCCCCAAACTTCCGAAAAATTAACCCCGCCCTGCTCAAAGACCCGACCTTCCCGAATCACGCGGGTGCGGCCCTCGCCGCCGCCGGGTCGTTGCCAGAGGTCTTCTTGGAACTGGGCCTGGCCGTCCAGCGCCTCAAGGGTAGAACAAATTTCATCCTGTAGCGTTAACACAAATTGCTTGGCCCGCTGGCGGGAATCGGCGGGAACGGCGGTGGCGAGAAGGGAAGCGGTCATAGGCGTTTTGGAAACATTAACCTGAGTTCAACTTTGATAACTATATAGCAATGAAAGCTAATGGGCGATAATTGTTACAATTCTTTACCTACGTCAGGAGAATTCATCGCGATGGAGAGTCCCCTCATCAACATCAGTTTCGGTAATTTTGTTTCATCTCAACGGGTAATCGCCATCGTCAGCCCCGAATCGGCGCCGATCAAGCGCCTGATCAGCGAAGCCAAGGAAAGCGGCCGCCTGATTGACGCCACCTACGGGCGCCGCACCAGAGCGGTGATTATTATGGATTCCAATCACGTGGTGTTATCCGCCATCCAACCAGAAACCGTGGCTAATCGTTTCGGCACTCCCCGGGACGGCGCTTAAAGGGTCTCCTAGCGCGGGGGGAGGAATTCGCGGCTATAATCAACCCCAGACCCCGATCCGGCTCTCAGTCTTTCCGTTTTTATTTTTCTGTTTTCATGCCTTCTTCTAGCCTGCCGCCCAATTTAGCTAAGATTGTGGAGCGCTTTGCCCACCACAGCGATCCCAAAAAGCGCTACGAGCAACTGCTCTGGTACGCTAAGAAGCTAGAGCCGATGCCGGAGGAAGCGAAAACGCCTGAGAATAAGGTGCATGGGTGCGTTTCCCAGGTCTTCATCACAGCGGATCTGCAAGACGGCCAGATCTGGTATCAGGGGGATTCCGACGCCCAACTGGTGAAGGGCCTAGTGGCGCTGTTAATTCAGGGGCTTAACGGCCTGCCGCCCCAGGAGATTACCCGGCTAACGCCGGAGTTTATCGAAGCCACGGGACTTCAGGTCAGCCTTACCCCTTCCCGCGCCAACGGTTTTTACAATATTTTTAAATTGATGCAAAAAAAGGCCCTAGCCTTTGAGTTGGGACAGGCGCTGGACTAGCCCTATTCCCCCTTAGAGACGCCGAATCGTTTTGCGCTTCCGCCCAAGGATAGCAACGGGAGGAGGTTTAAAACCCGATTGTTTGCTAAGATCTGATAGGGTTTCTCAGGAAATCGTTTCTAGGGTGTTAGGGATCGACAGTCTTTCTGCTCCTCTGGCTCCAAAATTGACGAGCGACTCCCGGTTCTCCTAAAATATAGGTCTCTTCTTAAAATGTAGGTCGATATCGAGGATTCTAGACCCAAAAGAAGCGCCTCCCTACCGATGGGGTTAAATCGGCTCAGTTGAAAACCTTTCGCGCTCTTGTTTGGCTTATGGAAAATTTATGTGGCTGAGAAATTCACTCTACTCCATCGCTTATCTAAATTTGCTTGCTTCCCATGTCGGCGCAATCTACTGTTTAATCGTTGGTATATCCTTTAACGCCGTATTTTATTTATTGATTACCTATGTCGTCAGAATGCTGGCCACGACTGTTTTCTTCCATCGATTAATTTCCCATAAAAGTTTTTCTCCTAGCAATAAACTGGTTACTTATATTGGCTGTTTCATCGCTTGTTCGGCGGGTCAAATGGGGCCGAGTTGGTGGAAAGTCCATCACCTTGAGCACCATAAATATACAGACACGAACCAAGATCCCCACAGTCCTGTAGCGCCTCGTCAAGGCATCATCGGTTTCTTATTGGCTGAATTTGCTTGGGTGCTTATCCCCAAGTATGCCTACCCCCAAGAACTGCCAGTAGATATTGAAAACGATCTCATCCTCCGGTTGATAGACCGGCTTCATTTTATCCCGTCATTAAGTCTGGCCTATTTATCTATTTTACTGGGGGGAACCGACTATTTATTAGCGCTGTGTTTAAGCACGACTCTCTTGTTTCATTCCAATGGTTTTTTGAATTCTATTGGCCATTTATTTGGAGATCAAGATTTTATCACCAAGGACGCAAGCCGAAATAATTATTTCGTCGCTGTTCTGACCCTAGGAGATGGATGGCACAATAGTCATCACGCTTTTCCCAAATCAGCGAGACACGGGTACAAAGTTCGCAATGGTCATATTTCAAAAGTTCCCGATCCAACCTTTTGGGTGATTCAGGTAATGGAAAAATTGAAGCTGTGTCATAGCGTTGTTGAGTACAATAATGATTTCTTGGCAACCAAAATTAAACCCAAATAGCCCGCAAGATACCTCAGCGCTTTCCCTAACTCCCCATTCTCCCTAGAGCGCTGTTCATCAAGCTAAGTAAAAAAAACAGCGCCGTTTTGGTGAAAACAGCGCCGTCTTTGTCAGGGATGGACGTTATTCCTCCATCGGAACCGTTTGTTGCCCGCGCCAAATACCGATCAGAATGCCTTGAATTTCCACGTCAGAAATTTTCAGCTCCATCGGCTCGCCTTTGCCTTTCAGGGGTTTCAGGATGACTTTATCCCCCACTTCGGTGTAGCTCTTGAGGGTGACGCCCTCTCCTTCCACTCGGATGGCCACTAACTCGCCGTCGGGAATAATTTCGTCGCCGGAGACCGGACGGAGCACGAGGATATCGCCCCCGGCGATGAGGTTATCCACCAAATTGTCCCCCATGACCCGCAGAGCAAAGGCGTTGGGTTGTTTGATAATTTGGCCGAGATCCAATTTGGTGACTTCCGTTTCCAGAATTTCCTCCACTTCCCCCGCCACCAGTTCCCCAAGAACGGGAACGCCTTTGGGTTTATGGTGCAAAATCCGCAGAGTACGGGCTTTACCGTCGGTCCAATCGATGTAGCCCTTGTTACGCAGGCGCTCCAGACGGCTTTGGATAGGAGCGGGTGACCGTAAGTTCATCGCCCTCATCATCTGGCGGATCGAGGGAGCGTGTTGGGTCGTTTCGATATACTCTACTAACCAATCGTAGAGTTCCTGTTGAGCGCGGGTGAGAGATTCCATAGGGTAAGCTCCTACAACTATACTTTGAGCACTTGCGACCTATTTTAACCCTAAAGGTCACTTTCAGAACGCAGGTATGGTAACTTTAACATTTCTTAACATTTTTCTGCAACGGTAATGGAGCCGTTGATGCGCAGAGGCAATCTCGAATCAGACTTTCTGCCGTTATCAGCGGTCAGGACAGGTACGTCGGGAGCGTTGAGACGTTCGGGGTCACCCTTTTTCGACTCTCCCTCCGCGGTTCTCAGAAAAAGCGCCCGATATAATGAATGCCACCCCTACCCTAGCCCCCGATGGATAGTTCATTCAACCTGACTCTCGAATTTATTTTGGCTGTCGGCGCCGGCATCGCAGCTCAGGTGGTGGCGGCCTTTCTGCGCTTACCCAGCATCGTTTTCCTTCTGCTCTTTGGCATTACTCTAGGCGTCAGCGGTTTGCATTGGCTCCATCCCCAACGGTTAGGGCAAGGTTTGGAGGTGATTGTGGCGCTCTCCGTCGCCATCATCCTCTTTGAGGGGGGATTAAATCTGGGGTTGAAGGAACTGCGGACGGTTTCCGGTAGTTTACGGAATTTGGTCACCTTCGGCGCTCTCCTGACCCTGGTCGGCGGCGGCGTTGCGGCCCATTTCCTCGCGGAATTTCCCTGGCCCATCGCCTTTTTATACGGCTCCCTAGTGGTGGTGACGGGGCCCACGGTGGTCGGCTCGGTGATTAAACAGGTGGGGGTGGAGCGCTCCGTGGCGGCGCTATTGGAAGGGGAAGGAGTCTTCATCGACCCCATCGGAGCCATTTTGGCCGTGGTGGTTTTGGAGACGATTCTTAACACCCACAGCGCCGCACCAGCGGAATTGTGGGACATCGCCACAGGATTAGCTTTGCGTTTGGGAGTGGGGATCGGTATTGGCGTCTTGGCGGGTTGGGGTCTGAGCGCCTTTTTAAAACGGGCGGATTTTTTGGGGGAAGAGATTAGCAATTTGGTGGTTTTAGCCTCGGTTTGGGGAGTCTTTGGGGCCTCCCAGGTGCTGGTCAGCGAATCAGGCTTAATGGCCACAGTGGCGCTGGGCATTGTCCTCAACTCCTCCGATTTACCGGACGGTCGCCTCTTGAAGCGCTTTAAGGGCAAGTTAACGCTCCTTTGCGTTTCTGTTCTGTTCATTCTGCTAGCGGCGGATCTCTCCCTCGGGAGCGTGTTGGCGTTGGGCTGGGGTAGCCTCGGCACAGTGCTAGTTTTAATGTTCGCAGTGCGTCCCCTCTGCGTTTATCTCTGCACCCTCCGCAGTAGCTTGAGTTGGCAACAAAAAGTTTTTCTGGCTTGGATCGCCCCTCGGGGGATTGTGGCGGCTTCCGTGGCCTCCTTGTTTGGCATTGTTCTCACGGAGCGAGGCATCAACGGGGGGGAAGCCATTAAGGCCCTCGTCTTTTTAACCATTATGATGACGGTCTTCGCCCAGGGACTGACTGCCAAGGCCTTGGCCCGGACGCTTCGACTCACTGCCGATCAGGCCACCGGCGCCGTCATTATTGGTTGCACGCCCCTAGGGCGTCTATTGGCTCGTTTGTTTCAGTCCCAGGGGGAATCGGTAGTCTTAATCGACACCGACCCCGAAGCCTGTCGTTTAGCTCAAACGGAAGATTTGCCGGTATTCCAGAGCAGCGCCCTCGACCCGGACGTTTTGGATAAAGCGGGCATTAATTCCCTCGGCACCCTCTTGGCGCTGACCCCCAACGGCGAGGTGAACTGGGTTCTGGCGGATCGGGCCCTGGAAGAATTTAAACCCCCCAAGGTCTGGATTGTGGGGCCGGAGCGCCCGGAAGAGGGGGCCAACGCCAAATCCCCGGCCCTGCAAACTCTGATGGATCAGGCCTGTCTCAAGCGCTGGAATCTTTACTTAACTCAGGATCAGGTCAAAATCGGACGTTTACGAGCGCCGAAGGACGACAAGGGGGAACAAATCCGTCAAATCCAAACCCTGATTGACGCCGGGGAACTTCTGCCCCTCTTTGTCAAACGTCAGGGGACTTTGCAAATTATCGCCAAGGCGACGAGCTTGCGGCCGGAGGACGACTTCTTCTACCTACTCCACGATCCCCGCCCCGCTCTGCTTAAACGTCTGGCCGGCGGCGCTTCCGGCGTCCGCTTGCCCTTGGCGCTTTTGCCGGAGGCGGAGGAATTGTCTCTGTTGAAATAGGGTCGGCATTCGGGGATAAATCTAAAAAAAAGTTAAAGATTCCTCACCCTTGCTAGGAAGAATACCCACCGCCTAGGAAGAATGGCATTACCCTATTAGGGATATCGGCCATCATAACCCCCATTACTTTTACTTTTCCAGAGTCTCCGTTGTGAAAATTCCCAGTAATATTCTTACCCTACTGATCGGCGTCGTCATCACCCTCGCCAGCCTCTGGTACGGGCAAAACCACGGCCTGATGCCGGTGGCGGCCTCCAAGGACGCCGAGGCGGTGGACGGCATCTTTAACTTTATGATGACCATCGCCACGGGTCTCTTCCTGCTGGTGGAAGGGGTTCTGGTCTATTGCGTCATTCGTTTCCGGCGCCGGCCCGGCGACCAAAGCGACGGCCCCCCGGTGGAGGGGAACGTGCCCCTCGAAATTCTCTGGACCGCCATTCCCACGGTGGTGGTCTTTATTCTGGCGGTCTATAGCTTCGAGGTCTATAACAACCTCGGCGGTCTTGACCCGGTGATTTCCGCCGATCGTCCTGGGGAGCAGGTGGCCCAGCGCCACGACCACAGCGCCATGGGCCACATGATGGCCATGGGGGGGCAATCCCGGGTCGCCCTCGGCATCGGCGCTAGTCCCGAAGGGGGAAGCGTTCAGCCCCTAGTGGTGGATGTGAAGGGCATCCAATACGCCTGGATTTTTTCCTATCCCGAAAGCGGCATTATTTCTGGGGAACTCCACGCCCCCATCGACCGCCCCGTCCAACTCAACATCAGCGCCGGGGACGTGATCCACGCCGTTTGGATTCCCCAACTGCGCCTGAAGCAAGACGCCATTCCGGGACGGGACTCCACCCTGGTCTTTAAATCCGACCGCCCTGGGGAATATCCCGTCATCTGTGCCGAACTCTGCGGCTCCTACCACGGTGGTATGAAAGCCATGTTCTACTCCCAAACCCCGGAGGACTTTGAAGCCTGGGTGGCCGCTAACGCCCCCGCCAAAACTGAAGAAGTCGCTCTCCTTCCCCCCTCCACTCAAAGCCTCGGCGCCGGGGAATATTTAGCGCCCTACGCCGAAGAAATGGGCGTTGCGCCCCAGATCCTCGCCAAGGTTCAATCTTTTCAAAAAAACCATTTATGACCACCGCCATCCCCGTCTTAAACCTCCATCCGCCCCGCCGGAAATGGACGGATTACTTCAGCTTTTGCACCGACCACAAGGTGATCGGCATTCAATACCTCGTCACCTCCTTCGTTTTCTTCTTTATCGGCGGCTCCTTTGCCGAAGTGATGCGGACGGAGTTGGCTACCCCCGACCCGGATTTCGTCTCCCCGGAACTCTATAACCAACTGATGACCCTCCACGGCACCATCATGATCTTTCTCTGGATCGTGCCGGCCGGCGCCGCCTTTGCCAACTACCTGATTCCCCTGATGATCGGCGCCGAGGATATGGCCTTTCCCCGCCTCAACGCCGTGGCCTTTTGGCTGACGCCGCCAGGGGGCGTTTTACTGATCGCCAGCTTTTTTGTCGGCGCTCCCCAGGCCGGTTGGACCTCCTACCCGCCCTTGAGTTTAATCAGCGGCAAATGGGGGGAAGAAATCTGGATTTTAAGCGTTCTGCTGGTGGGAACCTCCTCCATTTTAGGGGCGATTAATTTCGTCACCACCATTTTGAATATGCGGATCAAGGACATGGATCTCCACAGTATGCCCCTCTTTTGTTGGGCGATGCTGGCCACCTCTTCCTTAATCCTGCTCTCCACCCCCGTTCTGGCGGCGGCGCTGATCCTCCTTTCCTTTGACCTCATCGCCGGCACCAGTTTCTTTAACCCCACTGGTGGCGGCGACCCGGTGGTTTACCAGCATTTGTTCTGGTTCTATTCCCACCCGGCGGTTTATATTATGATCCTCCCCTTCTTTGGGGTGATCTCCGAGGTGATTCCCGTCCACGCCCGCAAACCCATCTTCGGCTACCGGGCCATCGCCTACTCCAGCCTAGCCATTAGCTTTTTGGGACTGATCGTCTGGGCCCACCATATGTTCACCAGCGGCACCCCCGGTTGGCTACGGATGTTCTTTATGGCCACCACCATGCTCATCGCCGTGCCCACGGGGATCAAAATTTTTAGCTGGTGCGGCACCCTCTGGGGCGGCAAAATTAGCCTCAACAGCGCCATGCTCTTCGCCATTGGTTTCCTGGCCTCCTTTTTAATGGGGGGGTTAACGGGGATCATGGTGGCCTCCGTGCCCTTCGATATCCACGTCCATGACACCTACTTTGTGGTGGGGCATTTCCATTACGTTCTCTTTGGCGGCAGCGCCCTGGCGCTCTTTTCAGCGGTTTACCACTGGTTCCCGAAAATGACAGGCCGTATGGTGAACGAAAACCTGGGGCGCCTCCACTTCGCCTTAATGTTTGTGGGCTTAAACCTAACCTTTATGCCCATGCACGAACTGGGGCTACTGGGGATGAACCGCCGTATCGCCCTCTACGACCCCCAGTTTCAATCCCTGAACCAACTCAGCACCCTCGGCGCTTATTTGTTGGGCATCTCCAGTATCCCCTTTGTGATTAACGTTTTCTGGAGCATTTTCAAGGGGGAAAAAGCGGGGCGGAACCCCTGGCGGGCGCTGACCCTGGAATGGCAAACCGCTTCCCCTCCCATTATTGAAAACTTTGAGGAGGAACCCGTTCTCTGGTCCGGCCCCTACGATTTCGGTATTGACTCCGAGAGCGTGGACGGCGAGGAATCCGTGGCGGAGATGTTGGCGGAAGTGGGCGCCGAGCGTTAGGTTGCCAGATGGAGTGCCGAGAAGTCCTGACCCAACTCCAAAAAATTTGGGGTTACGGGGAGTTTCGCTACCCCCAGGGGGAGGTGGTGGACTGTCTGCTCCAGGGCCGGGACGCTTTGGCCATTCTCCCCACCGGCGCCGGTAAATCCCTCTGTTTCCAACTACCGGCGCTGTTGCGGTCGGGGTTAACCCTCGTGATTTCGCCCCTGATTGCCCTAATGGAAAATCAGGTTCAGGAACTCCGAGAGAAGGGCCTAGCGGCGGCCTGTCTCCATAGCGAACTGCCTCGCCGGGCGCACCGGGAATTGCTCAAACAAATTGAGAATCAAGCCTTTCGGCTCCTTTACCTAGCGCCGGAAACCCTCCTCAGTCCCCCGGTCTGGAAAATTTTGCGGCAACCGTCCCTGGAATTGCGGGGCTTGATGCTGGACGAAGCCCACTGCCTCGTTCAATGGGGAGAGAGTTTTCGCCCGGCCTACCGGCGTTTGGGAATCTTACGCTCGGCGCTGGCTCAGACCAATCCTTCGGCTCAACGGATGGCGGTGGCGGCCTTCACCGGCACCGCCGACGCCGCCACCGAGGCGGAAATTAGTCAGGCGCTCCAGTTAAAAGATCCCCAAATCTTTCGCCTCAGCGCCTACCGTCCCCACTTAGCTTTAACGGTGAAAACCGTCTGGAGCGAGCGCTGTCGCTGGCATTTACTCCGAGAACAGGTTCGGCGCTATAGCGGAGAGGGCGGATTAATCTACGTCCGCACTCGGGGAGACACCCTGAAATTAGCCCAGCGCTTGGAAAAAGAGAAGCTTAAAACCGCGGCTTACCACGGCGGACTGGGCGCCCAGGAACGGCGCCGGTTGGAAACCCTCTGGTTAACGGGGGAACTGCCCTTTGTGATTTGCACCAACGCGTTTGGTCTTGGGATTAATAAACCGGACGTTAGATGGATTTTGCATTACCATCCCCCCCTTTTACTAGCGGAATATTTACAGGAAGTGGGCCGGGCCGGACGAGATTTAGAACCGGCGGACTGTTTAACCCTGATTAGCGAACCCACAGGCTGGCTCGATCCAGGAGATCAACAGCGCCGTCAATATTTTCAAGATCAACAAAAGGAACAACAAAGACAGGCCCAGGCTTTATTAAGTCAAATTCCCCCCCAGGGCAATCTTTTGGAGTTAAAGTCAAACTTGCCTAATTTAGAGTTAAGCCTGGCCTTACTCCATCGCCAGGGGCGCCTGGACTGGCTCGATCCCTTTAACTATCGCCTGGGGCCCCAAGTCCCTGTTTCCCAAAACTCAACCTCCTTTGCCGAATTAACCCCCTATCTGAAAACCCGGCGCTGTCGTTGGTTATTCCTTTTGGCGGCGCTGGGGGAAACGGTAGAAGACTTAAGTCCCTGCGGGCGTTGCGACAACTGCTTAAGAGTACGGGGGAAAATCGATCACTATTAAGCGCTAACCCTGAAGACGGGCTTTAAAATCGGCGATAGTCCACTCTAAACCTTGATCCAACGGAATTGTCGGCTCCCAATTTAAGTAGGTTTGAGCGCGGGTAATGTCCGGTTGGCGCTGTTTGGGGTCGTCCTCCGGCAGAGGTTGAAAAATTAACTCTGCCGAGGGATTAATTCGGGCTTGGATTTTTTGCGCTAACTCTAAAATCGTATATTCCCCAGGATTCCCCAGATTAACCGGGCCGACGTAATCCCCGTTCATCAGGCGCATTAAGCCCTCCACCAGATCCGACACATAACAAAAACTACGGGTCTGGGAGCCGTCCCCATAGACCGTCAGGGGTTGACCCTGAAGCGCCTGCACGATGAAATTGCTCACAACCCGCCCGTCCTGCTCCTGCATTCGGGGTCCATAGCTGTTGAAAATGCGGGCAACGCGAATGTCAACTTTATGCTCTCGATAGTATTCAAAGGCTAAGGTTTCTGCTACCCGCTTACCTTCGTCGTAACAGGCACGAGGCCCAATCGTATTAACATTACCCCGGTAGTCTTCCGTTTGGGGGTGGACGGTGGGGTCGCCATAGACCTCGGAAGTGGATGCTAGGAGAAAACGGGCCTGAACGCGCTTGGCCAAGCCCAACATATGGAGGGTTCCCAAAACATTGGTCTTGATGGTTTTAACCGGATTGAATTGATAATGCACCGGGGAGGCGGGACAAGCAAGATGATAGACTTGATCTATCTCTAGCCGGATCGGCTCCGTCACGTCGTGGCGCAGTAGTTCAAAATTGGGGTGTTGGCGCCATTGGGCCAGATTCCCCTTAGAGCCGGTGTAGAAGTTATCCAAACAAACCACTTCGTGACCCTGTTCCATCAGGCGGTCGATCAAGTGGGAACCGATAAAGCCGGCGCCGCCGGTGACTAAAATTCTCATACTAAGGCCCTAAACGCTTGGGGTTTCCTGAATTATCAGAGATGAGTTTCCCCTTGGCAAGGCTAAAGACCAGAGAGATTGAGCGTCAGGAATCTGTCGCCCAATACAATCAAGCCTCGGGCCACCGGGGTCTTTGGGCCGGGTCGTCATCGTAGCGAAACCAGTGGCATTGAGCGGGAGGAATTTGCAGAGTTAAAGCGCCGCCGCTGAGGGGCCAGTCCTGGGGCAGGAGAACCTTTAGCTCAAAGGGCGTTCCCTCGATTTTTAGCGTTACCAACTGGTCTTTCCCCAACAGTTCCCCCAGAATCACTCGACCCCTGAAGCTATTTTCCCGAGGTTCTAGAACCGGATGTAGGTCTTCCGGCCGGATCCCGAGAATAATTTGCCCCTGGGGATAGTCCGGCGCCGGTAGGGGCAAGGTTAAAGTGCCGAAAAAAGCCCGGCGCCCGTCGCAGGGGAGGGTGAAAAAATTCATGGGGGGACTGCCCACAAAGCCCGCCACAAATTGATTGGCCGGCGCTTGGTAAATCTCTAGGGGTGGCGCTAGTTGTTGCACCCGACCGTCCTGGAGCACCGCGATCTGGGTTGCTAGGGTCAGCGCTTCGGTTTGGTCGTGGGTGACATAGACCACGGGGCGGTTTTGGGCTTTGAATAACTGTTTCATTTCCCCTCGCACCTGTTCCCGGAGCAGACTGTCTAAATTACTCAGGGGTTCGTCCAGCAAAAAAACCTCCGGTTGCCGCACCAGCGCCCGGGCTAGGGCCACCCGTTGTCGTTGACCGCCGGAGAGTTGGGCCGGTTTGCGTTTTAACAAGGCGGTCAGCGCCAAGGATTCCGCCGTTTGGGTCACCCGGCGCTGGAGTTCCTGGGGGGGAACTTTCCTGACCCGCAGGGGACTGGCGATGTTTTCAAAAATAGAGAGGTGGGGATAGAGGGCGTAGCTCTGGAAGACCATGGCCATATCCCGAGCGCCGGGGGGCAGGGGAGTTAAGGGGCGGTCGTCGAGGAAAATTTCTCCCTGGCTGGGGGTCTCCAAACCGGCGATCAGACGCAAAAGCGTGGATTTACCGCACCCCGAGGGCCCCAACAGCGCCAAAAAATCCCCGTCTTTGACCTCTAGACTGACGTCCCGCACGGGGATGACCGTCGGGCTGAAGGCTTTGTAGAGATGGTCTAGGGTAAGGCGAGCCATAGGCGCTGGGCGGGTTTGTGTTATTTTAGCCCCATCAGATCCCTAAACAAGTTACGGGTTGATGTTGTGATCACAGTACTAGATTATGACCGCTATTTTACCCCTGAGGAATATTTTGCTTGGGAAGAACAACAACTCGAAAGGCATGAACTGATCGAGGGTCGGGTCTACGCAATGAGCGGCGGCACTCAAAATCACAGTACGATCGCCATCAATATCCTGTTGTTGATTAAGGCTCATCTGCAGGGTAGCGACTGCCAAGTTTTTAATTCAGACCTGAAGGTGAATATCCTCCATACTGCTAATTATACTTATCCCGATTTAAGTGTGACCTGTGATGATCGAGACCACCAGCATCCGCTTTATATCACCTATCCTTGTCTAATTGTGGAAGTTTTATCAGAGAGTACGGAAGCCTACGACCGGGGCAAAAAGTTTGTCAAGTATCGCCGTAATCCCAATTTGATCGATTATGTGCTGGTTAGCGCCGATGAAATGGCGGTGGATCTTTATCATCGCAATGAGGCGGGGGATTGGCTGATTCTTAACTACCGGGAAGGGGATCAGGTTGAGTTGACAAGCATTGGCTTAAGTGTGCCAATCGCCCAGTTTTATGAGGATGTTATTCTTGAGCCGCCCACCCCTGTTTAGCGACGTTATATTTATGTTACTCTAGCCCCAACGGTCGAGGATTAAACCGCCATGAACTCCCATTCCTCCCCCGGACTAGTGCCGGGCTTGCTCCGTCAGGTTCATCACATCGCGCTTAACGTGGCGGATTTAGAGTGCTCCCGCTATTTTTACGGGCAGATTTTAGGGTTAGAAGAACTGCAGGGCGAGGCGGTGCCCGCGACCCTGAAAAATTTGGTGGCAGAGGGGAAAATCGCCAATTTTCGCCTCCCGGACGGAACCATCCTTGATCTGTTCTTTGAGCCGGAGCTAGCGCCGCCCCACCCCGATCCCCGCCACGCCTTCACCCGGGCCCACCATCTGGCCTTTGATGCGGCGCCGGAGGATTTTGAACAAGTCCTATCCGTACTAATCGCCCATCAAGTCGAAATTGACCACGGCCCCGTCGTCCGCCCCACCGGCCGG
>JBKCES010000346.1:0-12144 GCA_046304295.1 Cyanobacteriota bacterium
GAGCAGGTGCGCCAGCAGGTGGAAAGTCAAACGCCTCTTTCAGTGGTTAAAAAGAAGGTGACGATTGTAGATCTGCCTCTCGGCGCTCCAGAAGACCGGGTCTGCGGCACCATCGATATTGAAAAGGCGCTGTCCGAAGGGGTGAAGGCCTTTGAGCCGGGCCTGCTGGCCAAGGCCCACCGGGGCATTCTTTATGTGGATGAAGTGAATCTACTGGACGACCATTTAGTGGATGTTCTGCTGGACTCCGCCGCGGGGGGCTGGAACACCGTGGAGCGGGAAGGCATTTCCATCCGTCACCCGGCCCGGTTTGTGTTGGTCGGCTCGGGCAACCCAGAGGAGGGAGAACTAAGGCCCCAACTGTTAGACCGCTTTGGCATGCATGCCGAAATTCGCACCGTGCGGGAGCCGGATCTGCGGGTCAAAATTGTGGAACAACGAACGGAGTTTGACCAGGCGCCGCTCCCCTTTTGCCAGCAGTATCAACCTCAACAGGACGACCTCCAAAGCCAAATTGTGAAAGCCCAGGCGCTTCTTCCCCAGGTAAAAATCGACTACGACCTGCGGGTCAAGATTTCCGAAGTTTGCTCCGAGCTAGATGTGGACGGCCTGCGGGGGGATATTGTCACCAACCGCGCTGCCAAAGCCATCACCGCCTTTGAAGGCCGGACGGAAGTAACGGTGGACGATATCCGCCGAGTTATTGTCATGTGTCTGCGCCACCGTCTCCGCAAAGATCCCCTAGAGTCCATTGATTCGGGATCTAAGGTGGAAAAAGTTTTCCTGCGGGTCTTTGGGCTGGAGTCCTAAATGACAGGCCCCGAAAGGGGAGCGCTTCGCTAATTTTCAGCAATCTGGAACTCCGAGGACTAGAAAATAGAACCATGGGCCAAATCCTCGTTGACCTATAACATCCTCTTAGACAGCGCCGACAACGGAGAACCCCGCTAGCATTGGGGAGGGGCCTCTCCCCCGGTTAAATTTGGGAACTCAAATATGCGCGATGTCTTTATTGTTGCGGCCAAACGCACTCCTCTAGGGAAATTTGGCGGCGCCCTGGCGGATTTAGCGGCGACGGATCTTGGAGCCGAGGCTATGAAAGCGAGTTTAGCCCAGGCGGGTTTAAGCGGCGCCGAGTTGGATTTGTACGTTTTCGGCAATGTTTTGAGGGCGGGTCAGGGACAACTGCTCCCCCGTCAAGCGGCCGTCAAAGCCGGTATCCCCCCCAGCGTGGACGGCTACGCCGTGGATATGGTCTGCTCCTCCGCCATGATGAGCGTCATCAACGGCGCCACCGCCATCCGGGCAGGGGAAGCGGATCTAGTTCTGGCAGGGGGTATGGAATCCATGTCTCAAACCGGCTTTTACCTTTCTCACCGGGCCCGCTGGGGTTACAAATTCCTTCTCGGAGCGCCGGAAAATTTACAGGATTTACTCCTCAAAGACGGTTTAAGCGACCCCCTTACTGGGGAAGGGATGGGGGAACAAACGGAGCGCCTCGCCGCTGAGCACGGCTTTAGCCGTCAGTCCTTAGACCAGGTGGCCTATGAATCCCACCGACGGGCGGCCCAGGCGACGGAACAGGGGTTATTTAAAGACGAAATCGCGCCCCTGGAGGTCAAGACCCGCAAGGGAACCCAAACCATCTCCGCCGACGAAGGTATCCGCCCCGACACCACCCTAGAGACCCTAGCTAAACTGCGCCCCGCCTTTAACCCGGAGGGCGTGTTAACCGCCGGCAACTGTAGCCAAATCACCGACGGCGCCGCGGCCTTGATCCTCGCCAGCGCCCCTGCGGTGGAAAAATACCAACTGGAGCCAATGGCAAAACTCCTCGGCGGCGCCTGGGCCGGGGGCGAATCCTGGCGCTTTCCCGAAGTCCCCATTTTCGCCGCCCAAAAACTCCTAGCGAAACTGAACCGGACAGCGGCGGACTTTGACCTGCTGGAAAATAACGAAGCCTTTGCCGTCAGTAACCTGCTGATGGAAAAAATGCTCTCGGTTCCCCTGGATAAACTCAACGTCCACGGCGGCGCCATCGCCCTCGGGCATCCCATCGGCGCTTCCGGCGCTCGGGTGATCGTCACCCTCCTCTACGCCCTCCGTCAACAACAAAAATCCCTCGGTCTGGCGGCGCTCTGCCACGGCACCGGCGGCGGCACAGCGGTGGCGCTGGAACGGGTTTAAGTCAGCGCTCAGCTATCAGTTATCAGTCAACAATTTAGGAGAAACGCTATGCTATCCCTCGGACTCGAAGATAAAGTGATCGTCGTCACCGGCGGCAATCGGGGCATCGGCGCCGCTATTGTCACTCTTCTGCAAGACCTCGGCGCTAAGGTGGCTTTTACGGATCTTAAAGTGGATGGCGGCCCCAGCGGCGCTTTGGGCGTGGCGGCGGACGTCACGGATCTGGATTCTATGACTAGCGCCGCCCAGACAATCGAAGCCCAACTGGGGCCGGTTTACGGCGTGGTGGCCAACGCCGGCATCACCAAGGACAACTTTTTCCCGAAACTGACCCCCGCGGATTGGGACGCGGTCTTGAACGTTAACCTCAAGGGCGTGGCCTACAGTATCAAGCCCTTCATTAGCGGCCTCTACGAGCGCAAAGCCGGCTCCATTGTGGCCATTAGCTCTATCTCCGGGGAGCGGGGCAACGTCGGCCAAACCAATTATTCCGCCACCAAGGCCGGGGTTATCGGCATGATGAAATCCCTCGCCCGGGAAGGCGCTCGCTACGGGGTGCGGGCCAACGCTGTTTCCCCCGGTTTTATCGACACGGAGATGACCCTAGCGATTCGGGAAGACATTCGCCAAAAAATCACCGCCGAGATTCCCTTTGGGCGCTTTGGCAAACCGGAAGAGATCGCTTGGGCGGTGGCCTTCCTCCTCTCTCCCGTGGCCAGTAGCTACGTGACTGGGGAAGTTCTCCGGGTTAACGGCGCTCATCATACCTAGGAACGCGTAACCCTCGGGTTGATCCTCTAGCGGCGTTGATTTGACTTTCAATGCCTCGACAAATCGCCAGCGCCGCTTCCAGTTCCTTTAGGGCCGGCGCTGGACTAATCCCCTTAAAGTTTGCCTTTAAAGGCTTTGTCGAGGATGGAGGGGAGCAGAGCATCCAGTTCGGCAGCGGTTTCGGCTTGGAGGTGCTTGAGGCTGTCGATCTTGGTTTGGAGATCGTCGAGATAGGCAACAATGTGGCGCTGTTCAGACAAAGAAATACAAGCAATTATGGCTCTCTGGAGATCAGGCCGGTATAAGGGCCGTAAACTAGCCAGAACTCTTACTTCATAAGGTTTTCTTACTGGTGGCCAAGCCAAGATTGTATAGACGGATACAATCTTCCGCTCGATCCCCGGAGATCCCCTACTCTCATCAAGAAACATGGCCGTCGAGCAACAAGCCCTTTTCGTCTAGGCTTTGAGCATCTTCGTCATCTTATTCTTAACCCTTCTTTGTCCAATTATCGGGATTTTCTTCATTCCCTACAACTTTTATTTTGTACTCAGGAAGTAGAACGTGTAGCGAATTTACTCAATCATCCCCCGTAAATCTCTTGACTACTGTACCTCCTATGAGGTATTCTTCTCTCAGTCAGGACATGGTGGACTTCTGACTTGAACGGGTCTGTCTTAATCAAAATGTATTTAAGGTAAAGAAATACTTGACCAAAAATGTCTAAGTCTTCATTAAATCCCCAACTAAAATCATCATGGAACCAAAGGATAAAATATTGGTTTCAGTATGCCGCAAGCCAATCTTTTGGAAGTGTTGTATCCAATAGCTTTATTGCGTGTCTTCTTTTTATTTTTTTTGCGGGGAGTCAAATATATAGTACTTTGTCTTCCAGTAAATATTGGGAAGAAACATTTGGAACGCTAGTAAGAGCAATTGGGGTTTTCCTTAGGTCTATTTTTTCCTCTTGGGACTACATTGTTGCAACAATTTTCTTGTTGGCTTTAGTTCTTTTTGGATGTGTTGGCTTACTTCATCTAGCTTCAAGAAAAAATAAGGTTAAATATGATCCTAAGGAGCATTGCAACTTTTACGTTTCTCAGATTCTTTGCCAGAAAGGCAGGATTCAGACTAAAAGTGAGTTTGATGCTTTTCGTTCAGACTTCATGGAAGATCTTTTTAACTTATTTAGATATAAGTCGATCAAGAATAGGACATCTTGGCTAAAACCAACGGGAAACAGACTTGTTTTGTACTCACAAAATAGCACACGCAGCTACACTCCAGAAGGACATTTTAGTTTTAAAAAGGGAGAAGGGGTTGCAGGTAAATGTTGGGAAACGGGAGAAGTTCAATTCTACTCTAACAGTCAGCCTCATGAAAATTATAAAACTAGAGATGCCTGTGTAGATCTCGCTTACTTGTGCTGTAGTATCCCAAATGATCAAGCAGATAGCAGAATAGGGATAATTGCGGTTGGATTTGATATAGATGTCAAATTCGATCCAGTTGATCTTGAAACAATTAAGCTAATGTCGATAGCATTAAGTATTGTTTTAGAGGCTCTACCAGATGAACTTAAAAATGAATTCAATTTATAAGCATTACAAGGGGAAATATTATAAGACTCTTTTTTTAGCAAACAATGCTAGTAATAATGGGTCAGTTTTTGAGATGGTTGTTTATCAGGCTTTATACAATGATGAACAGTTTGGAAATAACCCCATTTGGGTTCGTTCAGTTGCTGAATTTACAGATTTGCATGATGGAGTTAATCCGAGATTTGAGTTCGTTTGTTGCCTTGATTGACTCCAGGGGTTCAGAGATCTAAGAAATGGCTGTGTCGATTACAATTCCCCCTTAAAGGCTTTGTCGAGGATGGAGGGGAGCAGGGCATCCAGTTCGGCGGCGGTTTCGGCTTGGAGACGCTTGAGGCTGTCGATCTTGGTTTGGAGATCGTCGAGATAGGCAACAATGTGGCGCTGTTCGGCAAGGGTAGGTTTTAAGACAACAAAAGCATTAAGCTGACGACGGTTAATCGTTGCAAGATTAGTTGTCTGTTTTGATGCACTTTGAAAATAGCTTTTTCCGTAATGCGAACTAATAAGGATTGAAAGGTAATCGGGATCAAACTCTTGTTTATTAACTCTTACTCTAAAAATATGATTTTGATGTATACAGTTAGAAATTTCATTTCGCCAGACCGTTCCTCGCCCTAATTTATCCCAATCTCCTCCTTCTGTTAAGAGTAAATCACCATCTTGTAAAATCCATTTATCTTTTTCAGACTCAAGTATCTCTACGGTCTTTATCTGTGTAAGATCCAAAAATCTATCCTGAACATTAGCTACTCTTAAATATGGTAAGCTTATTGTCTTTCCTGCGATTCTTCGCCCTAAAGGTACACCTGAATGAATGTCAGCAATATCCCCAAGAAAAAGAGATTCCCATGATTGGCTATTGGGTGGCGAGAATAAGTATTTTGTTGTTGCATTGAATATTGCTTTTATTTCCTCGATGCTCTGATGCCGCAAGCGCCGTGCTTCGCCGATCGCCGTCTCTAATTCCTCGATCCGCGCCACAATCCGCCGTTGTTCTTCTAGAGGAGGAAGGGGGATTTCATATTGTAAAACATGGGAGGGCCGTATAGCTGCGTAGTTAGTCGAGCCTTTTGCTTCAATCTGCTCTCTGAATGATGGAGTACGGCTAAAATAATCAAGGAATCGACGATCAAGTTTTGCTTCATTAATCTCAAAAAGAAAATAGTGGCTACTAACAATAGCTCCATCAAGCTCATCAGGGACTATTCCAAAACCCCCAACTTTTGCATCTATTTCTGCAACAAGAAACTCTCCGGCACGACAAACTTGTTGTGACTTAGTTTTAATATCTGATCCTGTAATTTCATCACGGACAATGATCCCTCTTGCATGTAATTGAACACGAGGTCGTTTATAAGTTGTTAGATCATCGACGATGATGAACTCCTTTCGATAGTTCATAACTTCTCCCAAACTTACCATTGTCCAGTTTCTAGCCATAATTTTTTCCTCCCTTATTAGAGCAATCAGTAATCAGCTTTCAGTAATCAAGCCCGCTAGCTTTTTCAGCACCCTCAAGACCTCCCGCCATTCAGAAGCCAAAGTATAAAGGGAAAACGCCCGCGATAAGCCATAAAGCCGTTCTGGTTGTTGGGTCAGCTTCACAAACAAAACATCATCCCCATTAATCAACAAGCCAAACAAAGGGCGCTCCGATTGGGGACTGGCTAACAGATAGGCTAGAGCTTGGGGTAGCGCCGAGCGGGTCGGAATCGTTGTTTTTTTCGACTCCACCACCAGCGCCCATAATTGCCCCTGCAAAATTAACACATCAATGCGGCCCCGCAACACCTCCTCGCCATCGTCCACCGTCACCTCGATTGCCGCCTCGGCCCGCATCCGAAAGGGGGGATCGTATAAGCCCGCCAACTCCAACAACGGAGAAGCCGCCAACAACATCACCGAGCCTTCCAGCAAATCCCCCCCGGCCCGATGGTAGAGCAACCGCTCCCGTAACCGTTGTAAATGAGTCAGTTCCGCTCCGGTCAACTCCGGTAAATTACCCCGCCACTCCGAAAAAAAAGCCTCCTCCGGCGCTGGACGTAGCCCAAAGCGAGACTCCGCCTGGGCCAGACTTTTAACCGCCTCCGTAACCGCTAAGACCTTCGCCATTAAGCCTCCTCCTGCTGTAGCGCCGTTTTAATTTGTCCGAGGATTTCCAAAATACGCTGTTCCTTGGCAAAAATGTCGGACACCAACTCCTCTGGGGACTTGTGAATCAAAGCCTCCAACCCATTAGGATTTTTCAGATCCAAATTTGCCGAGACCAGATTTTCCCCATCATATTGCAAAATTTCAGCCGCCGAGACCTTCCAAGCCCGTTCATTCTCCTGACGATCGTGCCACCAGTCCAAACAATCGCCGAACTCCTCGAACTGCATCGGCTTCGTTTTCGTGTAATTCTTGCGCCCATCCGGTAACGGTTGCTCATAAAACCAGATCTCTTTCGTCGGGCCAGTCCGGTCGAAAAATAAAATATTGGTCGGAATCGTCGTATAGGGCGCAAACACCCCATTCGGGAGCCGCACCACCGTATGGAGGTTAAATTCCTTCAGCAACGCCGCCTTAATACGAGCGCAGACCCCATCCCCAAATAACGTCCCATTGGGAACCACCACCGCCGCCCGTCCCGCCTTACCCTGACTCTGATCCGGCCGCTTCAAAAGTCGCATGATTAATTGCAGAAACAACAGTGCCGTCTCCGAGGTTTGCAGATTGCTGGGAAAGCCGCTTTTTACCGAAGTCTCCTCTTCTCCCCCAAAGGGCGGATTGGTTAAAATCACGTCCACCCGGTCGCCCACCCCCAACTCGCTTAACTTCACCGTCAAGGAATTGCCGTAATCAATCTGGGGACGCTCCAGTCCGTGAAGCAACAAATTCATCTGAGCCAGCAAATAGGGCAAAGACTTCGCTTCCTGTCCATAGACCGACATCCATTGTAAAACCTCCCGATCCTGGGTTGTTTTCACCTGCTGAGAGAGAAAATCATAGGCCTCCACTAAAAAGCCCCCCGTGCCACAGGCCGGATCAAGCACCGTTTCCCCCAACTTCGGCGCTGTCGCCGCCACCATGAACTGCACCACTGGCCGGGGCGTATAAAACTCCCCCGAATCCCCCGCCGCGTCTCGCATTTCCCGCAACATCGACTCATAAAGACGGCTGAGGGTATGGATCTCTTCCGACGAGGTGAAATTGATAGCGTTCACCTTATCGATCACATCCCGGAGCAGGTAGCCCGACTCCATGCGGTTCGTGATCCCCCGGAAGATATTGGCGATAATTTCCTGCCGTCCCTTCCCATCCGGCGATTCCAGACTGCGTAAATAAGCGAATAGCCCTAACCCCCGCCTCCCATCCGGGCGCGCCGCCTCATCCTGGTTAATAAAGGCAATCAAATCCGGCCCCGTAACCGCTTTAGAATCCGCCCCCCAATCCCGCCAACGGTAGGGCGCGTCAATAATCGGTCGATAATCCTTGCCCTCCAACAGGGCCACTTCTTCCTGCACCTTTTCCAGGTCGTCCAAAAACTTGAGGAAAAGAATCCAGGTTAACAACGGCAGACGATCCAGATCCCCGTTCAAGCCCTTATCCTTCCGCATAATGTCGCGGGTGGACTTGATGATCGACCCCAACTGCTGGGCGGGGATAATAGATTGATCCGCTGTCGCTTTTTTCCCTCTTGCCATGAAAACTCCAAATAACTAGATTATGCGGCGTACAGAAAGTCTTGCAATTGATTGACTGCCCTTTTCAGGCAATCGGCGCCGTTGAA
The DNA here is from genome assembly GCA_046304295.1 of Cyanobacteriota bacterium. Taxonomy (GTDB): domain Bacteria; phylum Cyanobacteriota; class Cyanobacteriia; order Cyanobacteriales; family Microcystaceae; genus Synechocystis. The sequence goes on from JBKCES010000346.1 coordinate 8,332, forward strand.
GACATTAATGATCTCACTGATATTACCCCGCTGGGAAATCGGCGGCACCTTCAACACGTCTGGAATTTTAAGCTGGGAGTGGCCATACTCGGCATATTTATCCAACAGGTCTCCTAGGATAGCTTGGGCCTCTGGGCCATACTCCCTAAATAAATCCGTCTAATTTTTGCGAACCCGTTCCGCCCGTTCCCGCCGGGTTAACAGGGTCGTCTGGAAAGCCAAATGGCAGAGTAAATCAAAGGGATCAACCTCTGGCAACCCCATCGTTGACCCCAGGGCAATCACATTAATCCCTCGCTCATCCAATTGCGCCATTAACCACTCCCGTTGCTCTGTATTGCGCCAAGTCGCCCGTAACGCCTCTGTATCCGGGTAAATTTTCCGCACTTCCTCCCCAGTGTAATCGGCGTATTCCACACAGCGCAGGCGATTACCTTGGGCGTCCAACTCGTAAACCAACTCATGGATAATTTCAACGGCGCCGCCGTCAACGTAATATTTCCGGGGTTCCGCCACTTCCGGCGCCGGATGCAATCCCCGAGGACGACGGGGCGGATTGACTTCCTCCGCCGTAGGATCAATATCTGTTTCTTCCCGCACCACCTCTGTATCGATCACAGAGCCGTCATCGGCGATCGTTTCCTCTTCGATAAAGGCTGGATCGCCATCAAATTCAGAATCAGCAAAATGTTTCGTCGCCGTGCCGGTGTAATCGAGGATATTGAAAAACAGCTTGCCGTACTCCTCCCGCACCCGAGTGCCCCGCCCCACAATTTGCTTAAACTCCGCCAGTGATCCGACCACCCGCGCCAAGACAATATTCTTCGCGGTAGGGGCGTCTACCCCGGTTGTTAGCAGTTGGGAGGTCGTGAGGACAACTGGCGTATCGGTTTCCACGTCCTGAAATTGCTCCAGATGACCTTTTCCTACCTCCCCTTCGTCCGACGTCACCCGACAAACGTAGTTAGGATACTTTTGGGTTAAATCCGTATTGAGATTGTTAATGGCCTCTCTCATTACTAAGGCGTGTTCCTGATCGACGCAAAAGACCAGGGTCTTGGCAAAACGATCCGTCTTTTTCAAGAAGTCCGTTAGGTGTTGGGCGATGGCCTCGGTTCTCGCCCGGAGCGCCACCACTTTTTCAAAATCCCTAGTTTGATATTCCTCGTCTGGCACTTCTCGCCCAAAACGGTCTAGTTCTCCCGGCGTTGGTCGCCAACCCGCCGCGTCGGCGCTGGTAATGACTCGATGCACCCGGTAGGGAGAGAGAAAACCGTCTTCAATCCCCTGACGGAGCGAATAGGTATAAAGGGGATTGCCAAAATACTCATAGCTGTCGCGGGACTCATCCCGTAAAGGGGTCGCCGTTAGCCCTAACTGCACGGCGGGGTCAAAATAGGTCAAAATTTCCCGCCAGGAACTGTCGCTTTTCGCCGATCCTCGATGGCATTCGTCAATGATGATCAGATCAAAAAAATCTCGGGGAAAATCCTTGTAAAGCCCCAATCGTCGTTCATCTTCGGCAATGGCTTGGTAAATAGCAAAGTAAATATCCCGACTCAGTACCGTCTTGCCCCCTTGAATTTTGTAGAGGGCGTCCCCAAAGGGCGCATAGTCTTTTTTGATGGGGTCGTCCACCAGCACATTCCGATCCGCCAAAAAGAGAATTTTCGGGCGGCGGGGGGTTCCCTCCCGATTCCATTGACTTGCCCACAGTTTCCAGCAGATCTGGAAAGCCGTAGTCGTCTTGCCCGTCCCCGTCGCCATCGTCAACAACAAACGGTTTTTACCTTGCAGAATACCCTGCACCGCCCGGTTGATAGCAATTTCTTGATAGTAGCGGGGCTTTTTGCCGCTTTGGAGATTATAGGCCGCTAACAAGGTTTCTTCTTGCCCTAAGTTTAGCCCTTCGCTTTGACAATACCGCATCCACAGCGCCTCTGGAGTAGGAAAACGACTTAGCTCTAGCTCCCGTCCCGTCGTGAAATCAAACTCCACAATGCCAGAGCCATTGGTCGCATAGGCAAACTTCAAGCCCAAAATCTCCGCATATTCCTTCGCCTGCTGTAACCCTTCCGCCGAGGATTTGTAATTGGGCTTCGCTTCCACCACGGCGATCGGGAAATCTCGACGATATTGAAGGATATAGTCTGCCCGCTTTTGCTTGCCCCGTTTGACCTTATCGCCCACAGTGATAATACGCCCATCAGTGAACGTCCTCTGCTCCGTGATCGAATAGGGCTTTTGCTCCCACCCGGCCTGTTGTAATTTTGGCAAAACATATTGACGACAGGTATCCGCTTCATTCATGGCTATGTCGCTAATAGAGAGAACATTTGCATGAGCTACCACCAGAATATTTTAAGTCTGTGGGACTTTTGAAAGGCGGAGCTTGATCTTTATTTTCCCTCAATCAAGACTCGATAGAGATAATACATATAGTCTATCAAGGGCGATTTGGAGACAGAAGCATTCGTTACGTCACCGCAGACGGACGGCGGGTTTAGAAGCTATCAGGCTCCTAAAAGCAAGGACAAACCGCCAGCGCCGCTTCTAATTCTGCCAGGGCGGCGCTAGGCTAATTGTTTGCTTTCAGAAATGGAGACCTCCGGCGGAAGTTTATGCTTTACCCATGCACTATCAACCCATTGTCCCCGATGGGGAGGGCATTCTCCGCAGTCGGGAGTTCCCCGGTCTCTGGCTCCATCTGCCTACGCTGTTGCGAGACGACATGGCGACGACCTTAAGAACTCTTGACCAAGGTTGCCAAAGTTACGTGGAATAGCCGACTCCAAGTTAATATCTTATTCAGACCGAGCGCTATTGCCTAGCCCCTCATTGAACACCCTACAACTAAAGGTGAAGCTCACTGGACGAAATCAACCATTGCGCTTTAGCCGAGATATTGAGACGTTCCAGTCCAGCTCTGAGTTTATACCCTTTGAGACTAACCCGCCATCTCACTGGCAATCATCTCTGCCTGTTTCAGCACCGTTTCCGTTGCCAGTAACTGCATGTCGGGCGGGTAGCCGTATTGTCGTAGAATACGCTTCACAATGACTTTCAGCTTTGCCCGCACACTTTCCTTGATGGTCCAGTCGATCGTGGCATTCTCGCGAATTTTCTGGGTCAGCGCTACCGCTAACTCCCGCAACTTGTCCTGTTTCATCAGCTCGCGGGCGCTTTCGTTGTTCGCCACAGCAGTATAGAAGGCGTATTCATAGTCTGACAGCCCCATATTCTGGGCTTCTGCATCGGAGGCGACGATCTCCTTACTGATGCGGATCAGCTCCTCTATGACCTCGGCGGCGGTGAGGATCTTATTCTGATACTTCTTGATGGCTTTTTCTAGCATTTCCATCAAGGTTTTGCTCTGCACCAGGTTCTTTTTAGCGCGAACCTTCAGCTCGTCGTTGAGTAGTTTTTTCAGAGTCTCTAGGGCAATATTTTTGTGTTTATACCCTTTTAGCTCGGCCAGAAACTCATCAGACAGGATAGAAATATTCGGTTTCTTGATACCCGCCGCATCAAAGATGTCAATGACCTGTTCTGACACGAGCGCCTGATCAATGACCTGGCGGATAGTTGTTTCCAGTTCTTCTTTGCTATGACCTTCGACCGGGCTGTCAAATTGTAACCTTTCAAGGGTGAACGAAGAAATGGGGGTTTCAGCAGGGCTATTTCATTTTCGCAAAAGCGATGATATGATAGAGTCTCACAGAGTACTAAACCCTAGAAAGTATCATGAGCGTGTCAATCCAAGCATCATCGGAGCGAATCGAGATTTTAGAAGCATTTGCGGAGATACTAGAT
>JBKCES010000347.1:0-5100 GCA_046304295.1 Cyanobacteriota bacterium
GAAAAATGGAGGGAATTAATAACAAAATTAAGGTGATTAAACGTCAAGCTTATGGCTTCACTAATTTTGAGCATCTAAAGATGAGAATCTTCCTTGCCTTCTCTCATTAGTTTTGCTTATCAGCCTCATTCCCGGAGAGCCACTCGGTTTTTGAATATGTTTTAGCGCCGCCCCAGTACCACGAATTACAACGGCGCCTTGGCAAAGTGTTTCGGGACGGGGAGGAGGTGGTGATTCGGTAGTAGTGGTGAGTTATAATGCTTAGACCGTAAGGCATCCGTAGAACTTCTACTACTCCAAAATAAATATCATTTCCTATTAAAGCCCGAGGGAGTCCAGTCGGATGGGGGTGCGTAGCCCAGAAAACTATTACGTTGAAAAAGAGTCGATGGTCAAGTTTTGGGCCGAGCTTTCCGGCAGGGGGCAACAGTTGACATCGTTGAGACAGATCTTGCCCCATTGCAGGGCCCAGCGCACCAATTCGACCCGGTTTTCGGTGCGGGTTTTGGTGAGAATCTTGCTGATGTGATTATCCACTGTGCGCTTGCTGATCTCTAGGCGCTCGGCGATTTCCAAATTGGTCAGGCCCGTCGCCACTAGATCCAAAATTTGAAGTTCGCGCTCCGAGAGGGACGCTGGAAACTGTCCCGCCAACATAGGTAATCATCCTCTAGTATTTTTACTTAGCGACCCCGCCATTGTAGTCTGCCCTGGCGGGGGCGAACCAACTTAGGGTAAGTATTTCCCCAGCAGAAGGCGAAGTTTCTCCAGGGTCTTGGGCGGAGCCTGATCTAACCGGGTGTAGATGGCGTGTTTCAGCGCCGCATGGGCGGAGGAGGCAGGCGGATTTTCCCCGAGGCGCCGGACGGTTTCGAGGATCACCGCCTGGGCGTTGCTGACATTGCGCTGTAGGTTTTCCAGAATCATCTCCACCGTTACCTGGGCGTGTTCCGGGTGCCAACAGTCATAATCCGTCACCAGCGCTAGGGTGGCGTAGGCCAACTCTGCTTCGCGAGCCAGTTTGGCCTCCGGTAGGTTGGTCATGCCGATGACACTTCCCCCCCAACTGCGGTAGAGTTCCGACTCCGCTAGGGTGGAAAAGGCCGGCCCCTCCATGCAGACATAAGTTCCTTCCCGGTGGAGGGTCACCTCCGGCAAATTTAAACTCTCAATCGCGTCCCCCATCACCGCCGCTAGACGGGAGCAAACGGGCTTGCCAAAACCGATGTGAGCCACCACGCCTTCCCCAAAAAAGGTGGAGACGCGGCCCCGGGTGCGGTCGATGAATTGATCTGGCAGGACGAGATCTAGGGGCTTAATGCTGGCGGTTAGGGAGCCGACTGCGGACACCGAGATTAAATACTCGACGCCCAACTGTTTAAACCCGTGAATATTCGCTCGGAACGGAATTTCGCTGGGGAGAAGATGATGCCCCCGACCGTGGCGGGCTAAAAAAGCCACCGGAGTCCCGGCGAGTTCCCCCAGTAGATAGGCGTCGGAGGGGGAGCCAAAGGGCGTTTCCAGCGCCTGCTCCCGGGGATTCTGGAGAGCTTCCATTTGGTAGAGGCCGCTACCGCCGATAATACCGATTTTGGGTTGGGTCATCGCTGTTCACAAAGTTGGCGAATTAGAGGGTATAGCAGGCCTAAGTCAATCATGAACAGGTTCCGGTTGGCTCCCCCCTTTCCACGGGGGGTTGGGGGGGATAATCCTTGGATTGCGTTCACCACCCATTTAGGCCTGCTATATAAGGAAGTTTAGAGGGAAATCTTAAGATTTATCAGAAAAGAAACCCCGGCGGAAAAATCAGCATAAGCTTTAAAGGTAGCAAGTTCCGGCGCCGCGCCCCTTTGAGAATGAGTCAGCAGTCTTGCCAGGTGCTATTGATTGAGGATGAACCGGCCATTGCGGAGCGGATTCAAGGTTTACTGCAAGCCGAGGATGTACTGAAAACGGCCCAGTCCCTAGAGTTTAACGTCACTCAAATTTCGGCGCCGCCGGATCGTTCCGAGACTCCCCCCGCCCTAGCCGTGGACGTGATTTTGCTGGATTTACAACTGGCAGGGCGACAAGCGCCGGAAATCCTCGCCGCCCTACGGAACCGTTGGGAGAACACCGCCATTATCGCTTTTACCGAAGAAGAGGACGAAACCCTAGTTATTCAGGCTTTCCAACACGGCGCCGACGGTTATCTGCGCCTCAAACATCTGGACAGTAGTCTCTTAATTTACGAGGTTTTAGCCGCGAGGGAGCGCCAACAGTACCGCAACGACTTGGCTCAACGACAACGCCTCGCCCAGCAACGTCAGGAGTTCGCCCAACTGGAATCCCTGGCCCAGTCCAGCGCCCCCATTACCGCCCGCATGTTTGGGGTGGAGACCATCCGGGAGTCCCTGCCGGAATTATTTCAGGAATTGAGCCAGAGCTACGGGCAACTGTTAGATTTAGCCTTAGATCAAAGAATGTTTCGGGTGGATCACCAACTCTCGGATCATCTCCGGGCCTTGGCAGATAAGATGGGCTTCCTCAAGGCCAGCCCCCGAGACGTGATCGAACTTCATACCCAGACCCTCAAACAGAAAAGCCGGGACGTTCCCCTCGCCAAGGCCCAGGCCTACGTCAATGAAGGGCGCTTACTGGTGCTAGAACTGATGGGTTATCTCACCTCGTTTTATCGCAAGTATTATATTGGCTTGAGCACCCTCAATTTATCGGCGCCCAATCCTCCCCGGAATTCGCCCTAAGCTCCATGGATAAATATCTGCTACGGCTCTACATCACCGGCAATTCCCTCCGCTCCCAGCAGGCCATTGCCAACATTTACCGCATCTGCCGGGAGGAGCTGAATAATCAGTATGCGGTGGAAATTATCGACGTCCTCGAACAACCCCAACGGGCGGAGCAGGAAAAGGTGATGGTAACTCCGACGTTAATCAAGCAACTGCCGCCGCCCCTCCAGCGGATCATCGGCGATATGTCCAACACCCAAAGAGTTTTGCTCGGATTGGATATTCTTCCCACCGAATTAGATTTTGAGCGTTAGAGGTGGCGGGTGGAAAGCGACCGTCTCTATTGGCTAGTGTGGTCCCAGATCCCGGGATTAGGCCCGGTTTTGCTCAAACGGATCTATCAGCAGTTTGAAACCCTGGAAAACGCCTGGAAAGCGACGCCGAGGGCCCTGGGCACGGTGAACGGTCTAGGGGAAAAACTGATTGCCCAAATTCTGGACTCCCGTTCCGGCCTAGATCCTGTGGAGTTTTACGCCCGGCATCTCGCCCAAAATCCCCAATTCTGGACCCCCGCCGACCCGGATTATCCCCGTCTCCTCTGGGAAACCCCCAGTCCGCCCCCGGTTTTGTACTATCAAGGTGCCGTTAATCCCTTGGAAAATCAAGGCGCTGTTCCCGCCATCGCCCTGGTCGGCACCCGCTTTCCCACAGAGCACGGCCGGCGCTGGACAATCAAAATTAGCCGCAGTTTGGCCCAACACGGTTTTGTCGTCGTTTCCGGCTTAGCCGCAGGCATTGACGGCGAAGCCCACCGCAGTTGCCTGGCGGCGGGGGGCCGCACCTGGGCCGTCCTCGGCACCGGGCTAGATTTAATTTATCCGCCCCAACACCGGGATCTGTTTCAAGAAATTACCCAAAAGGGATTAATTATTACCGAATACCCCCGGGGAACCAAACCCGACCGGGGCAACTTTCCCGCCCGCAATCGTATCATCGCTGGCCTCTGTCGCGGAATTCTGGTCTTGGAAGCGCCGACTAAATCCGGCTCCCTGATTACGGCCCGTTACGCGACAGAATTTAACCGCGACGTCTACACCTTGCCCAACTCCCCGGAAGTGGAGGAGGCCCGGGGTTGCCTACGCCTGATCCACAACGGCGCCGAAGTCATTGTAGATTTAGACGAATTACTGAATAATTTGGGCGTTCTCCCGCCATTGGACGCTCCCCAGGGAGAACAACTTTCCCTCCTGCCCCCAGCGCCGGACTTAGCCCCCTTAACGCTTCAGGTCTACGGCGCTGTTACCCTCGAACCCCTGAGTTTCGATAGTGTTGTTCAACGTTGCGGCTTAGATACTGGGACAGTGTCCGGGGAACTCTTACAGCTAGAACTTCTGGGACTGGTCACCCAACTGCCGGGAATGCGCTACCAACGGGTTGGCGGCCCCCAGGGGTAACGGGGCGCTGGCATGTTAAACTAGAAACTTCCTGCGCGCGCCGCTCCCTGGGCTCCTAACCCTAGGCGGGTTTAAGCTTAGAGCCTAGACTCAGCGCTTTGACCGTCGGCAGGACAGGATTCCTTGTCTTCTTCCCTTGGATACCATCAGGAAGTGGGTTTAGCCCGCTTTTTTTATTGCCTACCGCCATGACCCATCCCCTCATTCCCCCTATCCTTGAGCTAGCAACTCCCATTGCCCAGCGCCTAGGGCTAGAGGTGGTGAGCGCCGTTTTTCAGACCAATAAAACCCCGCCGGTTCTGCGGTTGGATATTCGTAATCCCCAGGAGGACACCAGTCTGGATCATTGTGAGGCTCTGAGCCGGGAATTAGACGAGCAATTGGAAGCGACGGCGCTGATTCCCCACGCCTACGTTCTAGAGGTCTCCAGCCCTGGATTGTCCCCCATTCTGACCACAGAGCGAGACTTCCTCTCCTTTAAAGGCTTCAAAGTCGCCGTTGATTTAACAGAGGAGTACCAGAAGCGGCGGCGCTGGGAAGGGGCGCTGCAGGGCCGGGACGAGACCCATCTCCATCTTCAGGTCAAAGGTCGAGCCATTGCCCTGCCCCGAGAGCTAGTCGCCACCGTTCAACTTGCCGATTAGTGAGGAATTGGGAATTAGGCGTTAGGGATTAGAGATTCCAACCCTTTGTTTTCTTCCCTTTCCTCCCACTCCTTCCTTCCCCCCTATCCTTAATCCACCCAGAGTCACTATTCCATGTCCCTTGTCAGCTTACCCGGTCTCCAAACCATGATTGAGGAGATCAGCCAACGCCACAATCTCCCCCGCTCCGCCGTGCAGGAAGCCCTGCGGGAAGCACTCCTAAAGGGTTACGAACGCTATCGGCGCTCTCAGGATCTCAACCAGACCTTTGAG
>JBKCES010000348.1:0-3076 GCA_046304295.1 Cyanobacteriota bacterium
TTGAACTCTCCGGGTTTTATCCCCCCTAGCCCCCCTTTGAAAGGGGGGAACCGACTTCAAAGTCCCCACTTCGACAGGCTCAGTACGGCGCCTTGCAAAGGGGGATTAGCAGGGAGCTAGGAACTTGCCAAACGTCCGCTAGGGCTGAGATAAGAGATTGATCCAATCTTTCTTTGTCATCCTGCCGGCGCCGGTTTTTCCCCGTTCTTGGGCTAGCTTTTTCAGCTCAGCAACGCTTAAGGTGTTCAGTAAAGCTGGGTCGGTTATGTCTGGGGGAATCGGCGCTGGAGTGGTGTAAAAAATCTCTTTAAAGAGGGGTAATTTGGCTGTAGTAATACCACATTTCAGCGCCGGAACTTCCTTAAGCGATTCCGACCAGTTCTGACGGGGAGCGCCGTCAATTTTATCCAGAGCGTTAGCAAGTTTCTCTGCGCTAAGACCAAGGGAGTTAACTGGTCGATTGTTAAGATAATCTAGCCCAGATTTAATCTCTTGGCGGGTTGCGGTTGCCAGATTAATCGGAGGGGGTACAGGTAGCGGCGCCGGTTCAGAGTAAAATGCTTCTTTAAAAATGTCTAATTTTTCCCCGTAGTAATACCACATCCCAGCGCCGGAACTTCGTTAAGAGTTTCCGACCAAGACTGACGGGGAGTGCTGTCAATTTTATCAAGGGCATCAGGGAGTTGATTGGTGTCAAGTCCAAGACCGTTAATCTGGGGGGTTTTGTTTAGAGGGGAGGCTTCGGCGGTTTGGGTTTGCCCTTGAGGAGTCGGCGTCCCTTAGCAGTCAGCGCTAATAAATAGAGAAAGGCGGCTGTCCAGACAATGGTGCAGACGATCAAAAATCCCTCCTCTGGCCCACTATTTAGTCCATCTTCAATGCCCATAGCGAGAAAGAGCAGGGGATAGGTGGCCAAGGCGGCGGAGAATAGGATGCTTGTCCATTGCAGAGTCGAGTAAATCCAACTATCCGGCGAGGGGAGCCAAGCGGGGAAACCAGTTCCTTCCTTCCCCCACAGAAACCAGTGGGTATAACAGAGAACCATAATCGGGAGGATGAGGATATTGATGGCCAGCCACGGATGGGAGAGTGGGGATAGCAGAAAGATTAAGAGCAGAGCGGCGTTTTGCCCCCAGAGCCAGTATTGGAAGTAGGCCCAAGCGTTGAAAAATACAAACAGGCAGAGAGCCTGTAGCCAGTCAGAGGGTTTGGGTAGCATCGCAGTAACAATTCCAGGTTTAGAGTTTCATGACATAAAAAGCCTTATAACCCATGATTTTCCCCGTATAGCAAGCCTAAGTGAATTATGAACAGGCTCCGGTTATCCCCCCCAACCCCCCTTTCTAAGGGGGGTTGGGGGGGATAATCATTGGATTGCGTTCACCACCCATTTAGGCCTGCTATAAATTCTCAGACTAACGCCATTGGTTAAAACGCCAAATCTGACCTTTAGCCGGACAAGATACTGATTGAGACGCCGGACATACTTATCCAAATTAACTCGGGGGTTTTTCGCCTCGATAATTAAACTCAGGGGAGAGTTAGCGTCTAGGGTAAAGGGGAGCACTTGAGCCGCAAACGCCAGAAAATCCAAGCGAATGCTCCCAAAGGTCACCTCTTGATACCAGTCGTCCTGGGTATAGCCCAAAGCCGGTAGCAAGTACTGGACAACCAGCTTGCTCTCGACCTCGCTTTCATTGCGAAAGGACAGGGGAGTAATCCTTAACATACACCAGATTTTCCTAGGGGAGGAACTATCTAAACCTCATCCTAGCCCAATCTTAATCTCGGATCTCAACGTTCAGCGTTAAGTTTTATTAATCTTTTGCCAGAGATCCCGGCGGGTCACCGTCCCGTTCGGCGCCGTAATTTGGGCCGGAAGCGCCGTAATATCAACCGGTTTGAGGGTTTTCAGATCGTAGGTCGTGTCCCGAATCCGCAAGGGATTAAAATCAATGTCCAACAGCGTTAAAGTTTTCCGGGGCGGTACGGCGCTTTGGAGCAGTTGACGGGGGCCGCCCCCCAGCGCCCCAGCGTGGAGCAGTTCTAGATTACCCTTAGCGCCGGGATAATAGGCGTGGTGATGACCGCTAACGTAAGTGTGAACTTGGTAAGTTTCCAACAAAGTGCGGAGGGCATCGGCGTTATTGAGGTAATTGCCGGCGCTGTCCCGACCCTTAGCCACTGCGTAGAGGGGCAGATGCCCGATAGCGATCTTTAATTTCGCCCCTTGAGCCGCGGCGCTTTGCAGACTGCTTTCCGTCCAGCGGAGGACTTCCGGGGGAATCTGGGCGGTGGAGGCATCCCAAACTAGGAAAAAAATATTCTTGAGGGTAAAGCTGTAATAAAAGGGGAAATGGGCTTGATCCACAAAATCCAGACCCGGAGCATGGCGGGGATTTTGCCAATGGGCCTCCGCCAGTCGGCGCTCCTGGGCAAAGGTTAAGTTGCCCTGAAAAACGGCGCCGGAGCCATCGTGGTTGCCGATGGTGAAACCGAGGGGAATTTGGGCCGCCCGCAGGGGAGCGCCGATGTGACGGTCAAAGGCGGCCCACATGGCTTGAATTTGGGCGACGGTGAGGGAGCGTTTTTGACCCGCGATCATATCGCCGCCGCAGAGCACCAGATCCGGTTTCCACTGGGGAATCAGCTTCATGGCCCGATCTACCTCCGGTTCATAGGTCGTGGCGCCGTACTGACTATTTAAATCGCTAATGACAATAATCCGGGCCTCCCCCTGGGGAACACCCGCTAAACCGGAGGGCGCCGGATTGGGTCGGGGCGTTACAACGGTTGCCGGGGCTTGGGCAGAAGTTGAAAGGCCCTGACGGCAGGCGCTCAGTCCCCAAAGACCCAGGGCGCCGCTAGTGAGGAAAATAAATTGACGACGATGGAGAGTCATAAAACAGGTTTAAATTAACTTTCCCCTCAACAAGCTACCGTGTACACACAAGTGTCACGATCCCCCCTAACCCCCCTTAGAAAGGGGGGAAAACTTCTCAAAGTCCCCCTTGTAAAGGGGGATTTAGGGGGATCAAACCCCAAATTTAGGTCTTTAGCCAAGATCTGTGTACAC
>JBKCES010000349.1:0-9460 GCA_046304295.1 Cyanobacteriota bacterium
ATTCAGAGTTGCGAGACTACTTTTTTCTTGCCCTCATCCCCCCGCCCCGTCACCCCGAATTGGGAGAATGGGAGTCAAACAGCCCACTTGCAGCGGATTGGCCAAGAGAAAAGATAATGCCTTTGAATTAAGTAGTTCAGAAAGGGGAGAATCTCAAGCTGACGAGACTTGAAGCTCAATCTGGCTCTTGACCCTCCCAACCAAACGAGATGGACAGACCGAAAACACTCAAGAATCAAACGTGGGGTGGGTCGGCTGGTGGGTTTGCCTTTCTGGTCGGGAACAGTCCCTTGGCAGTCCTTAAGAGTCTGAAGTCGTCCCTGAGCCTGCCGAAGGGAAGTTGACGTTGCCCCAAGGAATAGACGACTAAACAGAGCAGAATGAGAAAGCCGAAGGTCATTACTCGACGGGGTAATTTGAGAAAAAAGCGGGAGACAAATTTGCAAAAGGAGCGGAATTTATCGCTCCCAAGCGTCGGTCATGATTCCCGGCCCAGGTCAGGGGAGTTAAAGCTCTAACTATCCCTTAAGAATCTCTTAAGATAAAAGTCCCCTCATTCCAACACGATTCAATATTTATGATCTGGCCCTTTCCTCCCAACGCTAAAAAGCAAATCGCTCGCCTCGAAATTAGCGGCGCCATCGCCGGCGACACCCGCAAGCAAGTCTTGGCGGCGCTCAAGACTATTGAAGATAAAAAATATCCGGCGCTCCTCCTGCGGATTGACTCCCCCGGCGGCGTCGTGGGGGATTCCCAGGAAATTTATCAGGCGCTGAAGAAACTGAGCCAAACGGTGAAAATCGTGGCCAGTTTTGGCAATATTTCCGCTTCCGGGGGGGTCTATATCGCCATGGGTTGCCCCCACATCATGGCCAACCCCGGCACCATTACCGGTAGTATCGGCGTCATTTTACGGGGCAATAATTTAGAGAAACTACTGGAGAAAATTGGGGTTTCCTTTAAGGTGATTAAATCCGGCCCCTACAAAGATATTTTGGCCTTTGACCGGGAGCTGCTCCCGGAAGAGCAAAGCATCCTTCAGGACTTAATTGACAACAGTTACGCCCAATTTGTGGAAACCGTGGCTCAGGCTCGTAATTTATCCCTAGAACGGGTCAGGGGTTTTGCCGACGGTCGTATCTTCACTGGCCAGCAGGCCTTGGAATTGGGGGTGGTGGATCGTCTGGGCACGGAAGAGGACGCCCGGCGCTGGGCCGCGGAGTTGGCGGGTCTCGACCCGGAGAAGGCGGAGTGCAAAACTCTAGAGGAACCGAAACCCTGGTTGCGGCGCCTGACGGGGAGCCGTCAAACCCTCGGCGGCGCCGTTTTTCAAGACCTAGCCTTTGAGCTGGCGACCCAGGGGCAACCCCTCTGGCTCTACCGCCCCTAGCGCCGGAACACTGTAACAAAACTTCACCAAAAACCGCCCCCTTGACCCTTGTTCTCTCGCCCAATTGGGACTACATTGCAAGGGTTGAGAACCCCTTTTAACGTCATTTTTTTAAGATCCTAACGATTGCACCCCTTGAGGAGATCCTATGAATATTGCCGTGGTGGGCCTGAGTCATAAAACGGCCCCGGTGGACATTCGCGAAAAATTGAGCATCCCGGAAGACCGACTGGAAGGCGCGCTCCACCACCTGCGGGGCTATCCCCATATTGAGGAAGTAGCCATCATCAGCACCTGCAACCGTCTGGAGATCTACGCTGTGGTGACGGAAACGGAGAAGGGCGTCATTGAAATCACCCAATTTTTGGCGGAAACAGGACATATTCCCCTCTCCCAACTACGGCGCTATCTCTTTACCCTCCTCCATCAGGATGCGGTGCGCCACTTAATGCGGGTGGCGGCGGGCTTGGAAAGCCTCGTTCTCGGGGAAGGGCAAATCCTGGCCCAGGTGCGCAACACCCACAAACTCGGGCAAAAATACCAGGGCGTTGGGCGTTTACTCGACCGCCTCTTTAAACAGGCCATTACCGCCGGGCGCCGGGTGCGGACGGAAACCAGCATCGGCACCGGCGCCGTCTCCATCAGTTCCGCGGCGGTGGAGTTGGCCCACACAAAGTTAGAACTGTCCAACCAAAAGGTGGTCATTATCGGCGCCGGTAAAATGTCTTGCCTGTTGGTGAAACATTTACTGGCCAAAGGCGCCCCCGAGATTACCATTGTCAACCGCTCCGCCCGGCGCTCGGAGGAACTGGCGGCCCAGTTTCCCCAGGCGTCCTTAACCCTGGCGCCCCTGACGGAGATGTTCAGCGCCATCGCCCAGAGCGATCTGGTCTTTACCAGCACCTCCGCCACAGAACCCATTTTAAACCGCCAAAATCTCGGCGCTTGTCTGGGGGGAGACTGCTCCCTGATGGTGGTGGATATTTCCGTGCCCCGCAACGTGGCCGCCGATGTTCAGGACTTGCCCCAGGTGCGGGCTTTTAACGTGGACGACCTCAAGGCCGTGGTGGCTCAAAACCAAGCCAGTCGCCGCAAAATGGCCCAGGAAGCAGAGGGTCTGCTGGAAGAAGAAGTGGATGCCTTTGAACTTTGGTGGCGCTCCCTAGAAACCGTCCCCACCATTAGTTCCCTACGGAGCAAAGTGGAGGATATTCGCGAGCAGGAATTGGAAAAGGCGCTGTCCCGTTTGGGAACGGAATTCGCCGAAAAACACCAGGAAGTGATCGAAGCCCTGACCCGGGGCATCGTCAATAAAATCCTCCACGAGCCGATGGTGCAACTGCGGGCCCAGCAGGACATCGAAGCCCGCAAACAATGTCTGCAATCCCTGAAGATGCTCTTTAACTTAGAAGTCGAGGAGCAACTGGGACAAGCTTAAGGGTCAGGTTTTCAGCGCCGATTAAAAAAAGTCCCCAGGATAGCGCCGGCCCAAACAAACCGCTAAGATGGGGACACTCTACCGTTTTCCATCAGTTTCCTGAAATCAGCTATGGATACCACCGCTCTGATTGTGCAAACTCTCCTCAATTTCATCAATATTTACCTCGTTTTATTGGTGGTCAGAATTCTCCTAACCTGGTTCCAGACCGCCGATTGGGCCAACTCCGTCATTTCCTTCCTCAGCCCCATCACCGACCCCTATTTAAATATCTTCCGCTCCTTTATTCCTCCCCTGGGGGGCATGGACTTCTCTCCCATTCTCGCCATTCTGGCGCTCCAACTCATCTCCGGCGCTTTGGATCAGGTGCCTGCGATGGCGGGATTTTAACCCCTAGGGGGAGCGCCTGTGGGATAATGACCCCAGATTTGCGTCCTAACTTTATTTAGATTAAGGGAGACTGTTATGAGCGCCGAAAGTATGTTGGCGAACGGAGCGTTTTTGCTTATTGGTTTAACGCTTCTGGGCCTGGCCTGGGGATTTGTGATCATCAAACTTCAGGGTAGCGAAGAGTAGCGCTAACGCGTCCCCTCCGGGGGCGCTCCCGATTCCGCCGAGAAAGCCTATTCAGGGTTTGCGCCTAACCGTAATCCTTGAAAAATCCCCTCCGGTGTCAGCTCTAGCGCCATATCGGGGAGGACCGGCAGGCGCTGGGCGCCGCGGAAGACCCTAATCTCCTGGGGCGGCGCTAGGACAAGAACTGCGTAATCCTGGGGATCCACCAGCCATCCCAACTGGGTTCCGTGCTGAAGACAAAACAACAGATTATCGATCACCCGACCGGCGCCTTGATCCGGAGAAAGGATTTCCAGCGACCAGTCCGGCGCTTGCCGGAAGTTATCTTCCGGCTCTCCGAGGTCGTTAAACCGAATCTTTTCCCAGGCGATGACCGCAATGTCGGGAACCAGAGAGCGACCTCCAAAGGTGCAACGAAGTTCGGGCAAAACCAGATAGCGACTGGGTAAACAATCGACGGTGCCTAAGAGGATTTTCTGAAGCAGAGAATGGCGAAATTTAGGCATGGGTTTCCGAAGAGCCTGATCTCCCGCATATTCCCAAGCTGGCGATTCTTCGAGATCCGGTCGGCTTAAAAAGTTTTCTAGGGTTAACCGCTGAACTAGCGCGTCCATCAAAACTTCCCCCTATTTCAAGGCGCAGGGTTAATTGTAACTGTAGCTTGAAATCCCCCCGTCCCCCAAGCGCCGGGAAAAATCGATAAGATATAGACCATTCTTCGCTCCCAGCGCCGTCTATGTTTGTGGATTTTTTTATCAAGCGCCCGGTTTTCGCCACGGTCTGCGCCCTGCTGATTTTGCTGGTGGGGGTGATTAGTCTCTTTAACCTTCCCATCGCCCAGTTTCCCGAAGTGGCGCCGACGGAAATTCAGGTGAGCGCCAACTACCAGGGCGCCAGCGCCGAAGTGGTGGAGCGGGCGGTGACGGATATTTTGGAGCGACAAATCAACGGGGTGCAGGGCTTACGCTATATTTCCTCCACCAGTAGCAACGACGGCGGTAGTAGCATCAGCGTCACCTTTGACCGAGCGAGGGATAAGGACATTGCGGCGGTGGATGTCCAGAACCGGGTGGCGTTAGCGGAACCCCAACTGCCGGATGCGGTTAAACGCACCGGAATTCGAGTTAACAAAGAGTCTAATAGTCTATTAATGGGGGTCGGCATCTTCAGCCCCAACGGCAAATACGACAACGTTTTCCTGAGCAATTATGCCGACCGCTACCTGGTCGATCCTCTCAAACGGATTAAGGGCGTGAGCGCTGTGCGGATCTTTGGCGAGCGGGTTTACGCCATGCGTCTCTGGATCGATCCGCTTAAATTGGCCAGCCGGGGGTTAACCCTAGAAGACGTGACCAGCGCCCTACGGGAGCAGAATCTCCAGATTGGGGCGGGGAAAATCGGTGCCGAGCCGGTTCCTGACGGGCAAGAGTATCAGTTAGACCTCCGGGCCAGTAGTCAGTTAACCCAACTAGAAGATTTTGAAAACCTGATCCTGAAAACCGACCCCAGCGGTTTGGTGATTCGCTTTAAAGACGTGGGACGGGCAGAACTCGGCGCTCAAAATTACGGCAGTTTCCTCCGCTACCGGGGGCAGGAGGCGGTAGGTTTAGGGGTTTACCAATTGATTGACAGCAACGCCCTAGAAGTCGCTCGGTTAGTGCGGCAGGAAATGGAGCGCCTCTCGGCCCAGTTTCCCCCGGATATCGAGTATCAAGTGGCCTTCGACACCACGGATTTTGTTAAAGAATCCCTCTACGAAGTGGTGTACACCTTGGTAGTAGCTGTTGTTCTCGTGGTTTTAGTCATCCTCCTCTTCTTACAGGATTGGCGCACCACCGTGATCCCGGCCCTGACCATTCCCTTGGCGCTGGTGGGCACCTTCGCCTTTGTGAAAGTCTTTAACTTTTCCATTAACAGCCTGACGCTCTTTGGCTTAACCCTGGCCTCGGGCATGGTGGTGGACGACGCCATTATCGTGGTGGAGCAGATTAGCCGCTATATCCAGGAGCGGGGGGAAAATCCCCAAGCCGCAGCCAGCGAAGCCATGAAGGAACTGACCAGCGCCGTGATTGCCACCTCTTTAGTGCTGATGGCGGTGTTTGTGCCGGTGGCCTTCTTTCCCGGCACCACCGGGGTGCTTTACCAACAATTCGCCCTGACCATCGCCTTTTCCATCACCATTTCCACCTTTCTAGCCTTGACCCTAACCCCGTCCCTCTGCGGCGTTCTTCTCCAGCGGGGACAACACGCCCCGGATTGGCTGATGGGCTTTTTCAACGGCTTTAACCGCTTTTTGAACTGGATGACCAAGGGCTACCGCAAGGCGCTTTTCGGCCTGGTGCGAATTCAATACTTGGTAATGGCCATTTTTGCGGCGCTGATTGGCTTAACAGTGTGGCTCTACGCTACGGTGCCTACGGCCTTCTTGCCAGAAGAAGACCAGGGCTTTTTTATCACCATTATTCAGGCGCCCCAGGGGGTTTCTCTGCAATACACCAGTCGGGTTATGGCCCAGGTGGAAAAGGAACTTTTAGCCATTCCCGAGGTGCGGGCTACTTTTGCGGTGGGGGGCTTTAGCTTTAGCGGCAACAGCGCCAACCAGGGCATTATCTTTACTCGTCTTAAGCCCTGGTCCGAGCGCCGAGCGCCGAATCAATCGGTGCAGGCCATCATTGGGCAACTGTTTCCTAAATTCGCCCAGATCCCGGAAGCCAGTATTTTCCCGGTGAATCCCCCGGCGATTCGGGGTCTGGGGCGCTTTGGCGGCTTTAATTTCCAATTGCAGGATCTACGGGTCAACGGCGATTTTGACGCCCTGGTGGGAACCCTGGGTCAACTCCTCGGCGCCGCCAATGAAAATCCCGCTTTCCAGCGGGTCTTTAGCACCTTCCAAGCCAATAGTCCCCAGCTTTTGGTGGACGTCAATCGGAACCGGGCCAAAGCCCTAGGGGTACGGGTGGACGATATTTTCCAAACATTGGAAGTGGCGCTGGGATCCAGCTATGTCAATGACTTTATCCTGCAAGACCGCACCTATCGGGTTTACCTCCAGGCGGATCAGCAGTTTCGGGATAACCCCGAGGATATTGGCAAGCTCTATGTCCGCTCGGAATCCGGGCGGATGATTCCCCTGGCGAACCTGGTGAAAGTCACCCCCACCGTCGGTGCCCAGACCATTACCCACTACAACCTCTTCCGCTCCATCGCCGTCAACGGCTCTGCGGCGCCGGGGGTTAGTTCCGGCCGGGCCATGGACGTTATGGAAACCACAGCCAAGCAAGTTTTCCCCCCCGGCTTTAGCTACGAGTGGTCCGGCACTTCCCTAGAGGAGCGGGAATCCCAGGGACAAGCGCCGATTATTTTCGGTCTAGGCTTGCTCTTTGTCTTCCTGGTTTTAGCGGCCCAGTACGAAAGTTACATTGACCCTGCCATTATTATGCTGGCGGTGCCCCTGGCTATGATGGGCGCGCTCCTGGCTCAACTGAGTCGGGGTTTCGCCAACGACGTCTATTGTCAAATCGGGCTGGTGATGTTGATTGGTTTGGCCAGTAAAAACTCCATTTTGATTGTGGAATTCGCCAACCAACTGCGGGCCCAAGGGTTGCCCCTGGTTAAAGCCGCGGTGGAAGCCTCCCAGGCGCGTCTACGGCCCATTTTGATGACGTCGCTTTCCACCCTGTTAGGCATTTTTCCCCTCACCATCGCCTCCGGCGCCGGCGCCGGCAGTCGTCAGAGTTTAGGCACGGCGGTCTTTGGCGGGATGTTGATCGCCACCTTTTTAAGTCTCTTTATCGTGCCGATTCTCTATATCAGTATTAAATCCCTGACGGCGCCGGACCCCAAGCCTGCGGTGGCGTCAGTCCCAGAGGTGGAGATTAAAGAGCCGCTGGTCGCAGGGAAAAAATAACGTCCTCGACATGAGAACCCAACGAGCGGAAGCGTTGCTGGATGACTTCTTCCCAATACTCGTCTTGATAAACATCTTCCTCAAACTGGTCGCCGGTAAACTCTGCGACGGTCTTCCGCCAAAAGTGGACGGCGTAGTCGGCGCCGCTCATTTGCTTAATCTCCCACCGCCCCCTTCTAACTCACGTAAAATTCGCAGATCTCGAAGTTCTGCCCCCCAGCTTTGGCTTTGACCGCCGCCAAACCAATCGGCGCTTTCTCTTCGTACATAAAATTTAGCAAGCCTTCCTAAGGTAGCCAAGGATAATTCCGAAACTCCGGTTCCCGTTTTTCTAAAAAAGCCTGTTTGCCTTCCCGTCCTTCCTCGGTCATGTAGTAGAGCAAAGTGGCGTTGCCCGCCAATTCCTGTAGCCCGGCCTGACCGTCGCAGTCGGCGTTAAAGGCCGCTTTTAAACAGCGAATGGCTAGGGGGCTTTTGGCTAGAATTTCTTGGGCCCAGGCAATGCCTTCCGCTTCCAGACGCTCGACTGGAACTACGGTGTTCACCAGCCCCATCTCCAGCGCCTGCTGGGCGGAATATTGGCGACAGAGAAACCAAATTTCCCGAGCCTTTTTTTGTCCCACCACTCGGGCGAGATAACTAGAGCCAAAGCCGCCGTCAAAACTCCCCACCTTCGGGCCAGTTTGCCCAAAAATAGCGTTGTCCGCCGCGATGGTCAGGTCGCAGACGAGATGGAGCACATGGCCGCCGCCGATGGCGTAACCTGCGACTAGAGCGATGACCACCTTAGGCAGGGAACGGATCAGGCGCTGGAGATCGAGGACATTTAAACGAGGCACCCCCTGTTGATCGATATAGCCCCCTTCTCCCCGCACCGATTGGTCGCCCCCGGAACAAAAGGCGTATTTGCCGTCGCTGTGGGGGCCGGCGCCGGTGAGGAGCACAACCCCGATGCTCGTGTCTTCTTTAACATCCCAAAAGGCTTCGTAGAGTTCCGTTACGGTTTGGGGTCGAAAAGCGTTGCGCTTGTGGGGCCGATTAATCGTAATTTTGGCGATGCCCCCGCACTTATGGTATAAAATATCTTCGTAAATTTTAGCGACAGTCCAGTTAAGGGGGGTGGGGGCGGTCATGGGATTAGAAGAGGAAAAGGTGATTGGCTTGGGGTTTCCCTCTGAACGGTAAAGAACGGATAACCGGCTCTTCGTTTCCCATTCCTTTTGTCTTCCGTTGCCTTCGGCTACGCTCAGAGAACGGGAAGGGTTATTAAATTAATGGACGACAGCCGCTATGATGATTTTGGCCCGGAGCGGAGTTTAGGATCAAGCTTTGGGCTGTTCATCTTTAGGATAGGAAACCCCCGTGAGTCAGTTTACCCTTGATTTAGCCGCCATGCTTATCCCCCTTCGGGAGGTCGCCTGGGGGGCCGTGCAAATTCTCCAGTCCTACTACCGGGGAGAAAATCAAGGCAATCTGGGGGTAAATGAAAGTAAAACCGACGGCCCGGTAACCCAGGCGGATTTAGCGGCGAATCATTATATTTTGGAGCGCCTGCAAGCCCAATTTGACCCTCAAACCTTCGGCTACCTGAGCGAAGAGACCCACCAGGGAACGGAGCCGCTCCCCCAGGATTGGGTCTGGATTATCGATCCCCTAGACGGCACTCGGGATTTTATCGACAAAACCGGGGAGTACGCCCTCCACATCGCCCTCGCCTATCGTCAGCGCCCCGTTCTAGCCGCGGTGGGGATGCCGGAAGCCAACCAGATTTATGTCGCCGCTAAGGGTCAGGGCTGTTTCCTCGACATGGGGAACGGGGAAATGACTCCCATCTGCGTTCAACCCCGTCCTCAGGAAGAAGATTTAACGCTAGTGGTCAGTCGCACCCACCGAGATCAACGCTTCCAGGATCTGATCGACCGGCTCCCCTTCGGCGCTCGCCACTATGTGGGTAGTGTGGGCTGTAAGATTGGGGCCATTTTGGCCAACCAAGCGGATATTTATATTTCCCTCTCTGGCAAATCCGCCGCCAAGGATTGGGATTTTGCGGCACCGGAGTTAATTTTGACGGAAGCCGGAGGAGAATTTAGCTACTTTGACGGCTCTCCGGTGCTCTATAACCGGGGGGATGTGCGTCAGTGGGGGGGCA
>JBKCES010000350.1:0-8758 GCA_046304295.1 Cyanobacteriota bacterium
AAAAATTCTAATTCCCAGCTCAAAACCCCCATTTTCCTAGATTGAGCCGTGTTGCATCTTTTGGAAAAATTCCCCGAAAACCATATCCAGCAAGGGTTTGACTCTTTTAGTACGCAGTTGATCACCCCCTTGAACGGTTACACGAGTAGTTCCCAACCGGATGTGATTCTGGCGGCGCCGTTCACAACGGTCAGTAGCCAACAAAGTCCCTTTTACTTATCCGAAATTGCCCAGGCGGGGGATGTGAATGGGGATGGCTTTGACGATCTGTTAATTAGCTCTCCCTTTACGGTGACAACTAATGTGACAGTGAATGATCAAGGCAGTGTGTTTGTAGTCTTCGGCGGCAATAGCTGGGGAGCTAAACCCTTTGATTTAGGACAACTCAGCGCCAATCAACAAAATCAAGGTAGTAGCGTCTATGGTTTTCTCGTCAATGGCTTACCTAACGCTCAGGCCGGATTTGCCATCAGTGGCGATAGCGATGTGAATGGAGATGGGTTTGACGATTTGGCCATCGGCGCTCCTGGCAGTTATGAGAGTCAACTTTCCCAAAACACAGTCATTGGGGATAGCAAAGGGCGAATTTGGTATAACGGCCAGCAAATCAATGGCGGAAATAGCGATCCAGCCGTGCTTTCGATGGTGGCGCAGGAGAATGCCAGTGGCGGGGTTAGTCAAATTGTCGTGGGGTTAGTCAACGGCGAAGTGTGGTGGTACAACGGCTCGACTTGGTCACAACTTAATTCCTCCGATATTGTTAATGACTGGGCATCTCCTATCAATACTTTGTCTGTCCAATGGAATGAACAGGGACAATCGCCACAAGTCATTGTGGGTTTGGGAGGAGACGGAGGTGTGTTTCTCTTTAATGGAGATACGAACAATTGGTTAACGCTAATTGATAGCGCCGAAGGTTCGCCCGTTACCCAAATGGCTGTCAATTGGCAGGAAAATCCCCCTCAAGTGGTTGTGGGCTACCAAGACGGAACCGTTGAATATTCGGTTGATACGACTCCAGATACTAATACTTTTCCCCAGCCGAGTTCCTCGAACTCATCCATTCCGATTACCCAACTGGCTGTCAATTGGCAGGAAAACGGCGATCCGCAAATTGTCATTGGCTTAGGTGATAAGGGCGGCGTAGAATATTACGACGGTTCAAACTGGATTACCCTTCAAAATCAAGGCTGGGGTTCTTCTGTCACGCAGATGTCTGTGCAATGGGGGAGCGATGGTCAACCGCAAATTATTGTCGGCTTGAATGATGGGGCGGTGATCTCAATGACCGATAACGGTTCGGGCTGGACTCAAACGAACTTGCTTACAAATAAACCCACTATTACCCAAATGGCGGTGCAGTGGAACGCTGATGGCGATCCCCAAATCGTGGCGGCTTTAGGAGGTCAAGGAGGTGTGGAATATTACAACGGTTCTCAATGGATCACCGTCGCTGATTCCGAGCTGATCGGGGGTAATCCTGTCACGCAAATGTCCGCGCAATGGGGGAGTGATGGGCAACCGCAAATTATTGTCGGCTTGAATGACGGCGTGGCGATCGCCTTTTCCTACAACGGTTCTCAGTGGGCTGACAATACCATCGCCGTAGTGAATGCAGGGATCAACCAACTGACTAGCCTCTGGAGCGAATCCCTTGTTAACACTGGCAATGGCGACAATTTAAGTTATGTCCTCTTTGGCGACGACTTTACCCACACCGTGACCCAAACCGGAACCATCGGCGCCGACGTGATGCTGGGTACGGCAACCGGAGAAAGTTTCCTCGCTGGGCAAGGGGACGATCAAATTTATGGTCAGGGCGGTGTCGATGTTGTTTACGCCGGGCCGGGAGATGATCTAGTCACCGTCACGGATACCTATTTCCGGCGCTTGGATGGAGGAACGGGTCTGGATACCCTGCAATTCACCGGCTACAACGGGCAGGCTTGGAATTTAACGACCCTCTCCCCAGGGTTGCGGCTTCAGGATTTTGAAATTTTGGACACCCGCAACTACGGCGCGAATACTCTGACCCTTAATGCTGTAACGGTGAGCCAGTTATCCAGTAACAACACCCTGACATTATTCATGGACGGAACGGATAGTCTGGTATTAAGCGCCGATTTTAGCCAGGAAGGAACTGTTTACCAGTATGACCAGAATTTTCTGCAATTTACTTCCTCTTCGTCCGCCGCCACCGTTTTACTCAACATCCCCGTCGCTAATGTTACCTTGACAGCCCCCAGCGCCAATACCCCCGCTTCGATTCCGCCCAATGAATCCCCGGCGGCGCCGGCAATGTTAGCCCAGGGCGCAACCCTAGGAACCTCCCTACAAAGCGGCGATGGCTCTACCTATCTATATAGCAGGCCTAAGTCAATCATGAACAGGTTCCGGTTGGCTCCCCCCTTTCCAAGGGGGTTTGGGGGGGATAATCCTTGGATTGCGTTCACCACCCATTTAGGCCTGCTATATGTGGATAACCCCATCGTTTCTGAAGCGTCTGGGGAAGTCAATTTCACCATTCAACGGACAGGGGATTTAAGTCAATATCTGTCGGTGGCCTATCAAACCCAGGACGGCGATGGCAAAGCGGGAGATCGTTATCTCCCTGTAGCGGGACAGTTAACGTTTAACCCTGGCGAAACCACTAAAACCGTCAGCGTTCCCATCCCCAACCATGGAATCTACACCGGCGACCGTCAATTTGTCCTGCTCATTACGCGTCTCGAAACCGGCGCCGAAGCGTGGCGTCTCGTCGTTGATCCCCAAGGGGCGCAGATTCGCAACTGGCAGGCTTCTCCAGAAAACGGCGCTTTACAATTCGCCGCGACCGCGTCAACCGCGACTCCAGTTAACCTGGAGTTTACCTTAACCGGGACGGAACCCCGTGCCCTGCCTCGCTTCTGGAATACCGAGAGCCAGTCCTTTACCGTTCCCTCCTGGTCGGGAGATAACACCCTGAGCCTAGCCTACGACCCCGCCCAGTCCCGACAAACCTACCGTCTCCAGCTAGAAGAAGGCGGCGCTTTTGACGCCGACGGCGCGACCAATGGACTTTTAAACCTATCCGTCCAAATGCCGGCTCTGGCTCCGGCCCCGGCGCCGCTCCCCAGAGAACGAACGGAAGGCACCCAAGAGGGAGATTTTCTCAGCGCCGCAGGACTAACGGGAGATTTTCATCCCTGGGGTTCAGATTTTCGTCTTTGGGGCTTGCGGGGTAACGATCTACTCCTCGGCTCAGAGCAACGGGATTTATTGCAGGGCAATTTCGCAGACGATCAACTTTTTGGCCAAAGCGGCGTCGACCGGCTCTACGGCGGTTTGGGCAATGATTACCTCGACGGCGGTCGGGAGCGGGACTTCCTCCACGGCGGCAAGGGCTCCGATCTCTTTGTTCTCCGGTTAGGGGAAGAAACAGACCAGCTTCTCGATTTCAATCCCCTAGAGGGCGACCGCATTGCCCTCGACCAACTCGGTTTCAGCGACTTAACCTTTAGCGCCAATCAAATTCTGGTCGGCTCGACGGCGCTGGCACTGGTCTTTGATCAACAGGGTCAACCTTTGACCGATTGGAGCGCCGGTAGTCCCTGGTTTATTTTTCTCTAGAGCGAGTTGGCTTCCTCGGCGCTGATGGCCGCCAGGGGAGCGCGGAGCCACCATAATCCTCCCGCCATCAAAATAATCAGCGCCGTTTGCGTTAGGGGTAAACCGATATAGTGGGCACCATAACTAGCCAGGGCGGCACTGACGGAGAGTGCGCCTTTGTTGAGGCCAGAAACGCTGGTGACCCTTCCCCGCAGGGCCGGGAGAGTCCGGGCTTGAAGAAGAGCGCCGTCCCAATTGAGAATAGCAGCACTACAGGCGCCGGCCAAGAAGACCGAGAGGGAAGCCCAGTGGATAACGGGGGACTGAGTATAGAGAAAAATGGAGCCAGCGAAGGCTAAACCGAGACCCCAGAGCCAGCGCCCGGGACGGGAAACTGGGGGTAAATTAGCCGCGGTCAGCGCCCCGAAAAAGCCCCCCAGACCTACGGCCGCCGAGAGGGCCGCAAATTCCGCCGAGCCAGCCCGAAGCACCCGGTGGGCAAAGAGGGGTAATAACGTTTGGTAGGGCATTCCTAAGATCATAATGGCCGCTAGGAATTGCAGGAGGGTCGTCAGCGCCGCGTCTTGGCGGACGTAAGCCAAGCCCTCTCGGATACTGACCCAGAGGGGCGTCCGTTTTTTCCCTTCCCCTTCGGCGCGGCCATGGCCTCGAACCACCAGTAAACTGGCTAAAACCGGCAGAAAAGTGGCCGCGTTGAAGCCAAAGGCTAGGGCGTCGTGACCTAGATGTAGGAGAACCCCGCCTAAAACCGGGCCGAGTACGGAAGTAGCGTTAGCTGCTAGGCCGTAGAGTTCCTGGGCGAGGGCGACCTCTTCCGGGGGAATTAGCTCATTAATTAAGGTTGTTCGGGCCGGGGTGTCAAAGGCGGAGATTAAACCGTTTAACCCGTTGATCAGCGCCAGTAACCAGAGGGGATAACGATTGTCCAGCGCCGAGAGGGTGAGAACGATAGCCGTCAGTAAAAAACAGGTTTCCGTAATGGCGAAGACCAAACGACGGTTAAAACGGTCGCTAGCCGCGCCCCCCGGCAGTTGGCAGAAAAATTGAGCTAAGCCGTAGGCCAGAGTAATAGCGCCGAGACCGACGCCGCCGTGCTCCCGCACCGCGATCCAATTCATGGCCAGCACATAGGTAGAAGTGCCAAAGTTGGAGAATAAATTGGCACCCCACATCCAGCGGAATTGACGGTGACGGAGGGGAGCGAACATCGCCAGATTCAAAAAGGCCGCCATAGTGAGAAGAGGTTTAGATGAAACATCGATGCTACCGGCAGTGGGAGAATTCCTGGTTAACAAGCTAGCGGCTCTTTTCGTATCCCTATCTTAAGTTTAAAGATACTTTTGTTCACCTTGGGGTTTGACGATGCCCCCAAACCGTCCCTAGCTTAAGCTCTCCAGCAATCCAATCCCGGCGCTCGGGACTGAAACTCAACCCGCTCAAGGCGTTTTTGACCCCCCTTAACCAGCGCCGACCAGAACCTTCGACTCTAGGCGCTCCCGCAGTTTGCCGAGAATGGCGTCCACGTTTTTCTTGGCGTCTCCAAAGAGCATTTGGGTATTCTCTTTGAAGAAGAGGGGATTTTCCACCCCGGCGTAACCGGAGGCCAGACTCCGTTTCATCACCACCACCGTCTGGGATTTCCAGACTTCCAACACCGGCATCCCGGCGATGGGACTGTTGGGGTCTTCGAGGGCGCTGGGATTAACGGTATCGTTGGCGCCGATGACCAGAACGACATCGGTCTGGGGAAAATCTTCGTTAATTTCCTCCATCTCCAGCACAATGTCGTAGGGCACATTGGCCTCCGCTAACAGGACGTTCATATGACCCGGCAGGCGCCCCGCCACGGGGTGAATGCCAAAGCGGACGGCAATGCCTTGGCTCTGGAGCAGTTTGGTAATTTCCGCCACGGGGTGCTGGGCCTGGGCCACCGCCATACCGTAGCCGGGGGTAATAATGACGCTCCGAGCGCCGAGGAGCAGATCTGCGGTTTCTTCCACCGTGGTCGGGGTCGCGGTTCCCTGGGGTTCGGCGCTGTCCCCTTTAACCTGGGGTTTGCCGGTGCCTTCCCCAAAACCGCCAAGGATGACGCTGATAAAGGAGCGGTTCATGGCTTTACACATGATGTAGCTCAAAATGGCACCGCTACTGCCCACCAGGGCGCCGGTGATAATCAAGAGGTCGTTGGAGAGCATGAAGCCCGCCGCCGCCGCGGCCCAACCGGAATAGCTGTTGAGCATGGAGATCACCACGGGCATATCGGCGCCGCCAATGGCGGCCACTAGGTGCAGACCCAAGACCCCCGCCAGCGCCGTCATGATCAGCAGAGGGGTTAAACCGGCGGGAAAGCCGAGGGTCATAAATTGGGCGCCGAAGATGACTGTGGCCACTAGGATAGAAATATTCAAAACATGACGGGCCGGTAACAGGAGAGGCTTACTACTAATCAAAGCCCGCAATTTGCCAAAGGCGATGATAGATCCCGTAAAAGTGACGGCGCCGATAAAGACCCCGATATAAATTTCTAATTGGTGAATCACCTCTTCACTGCCGGTTAAAGTCGGGTCCGGCGCTAGGTAATTAGCCACCCCCACTAAAACCGCGGCTAAGCCGACAAAACTGTGGAGAATAGCCACCAATTCTGGCATAGAGGTCATGGCGACCCGACTGGCCAGCAGTGAGCCGATTAACACCGCCGGCGCGATGGCGGTTAAAAGAACCCCGTAGCCGGAGAATTGCCCCCCCAGCGCCGTGGCCAGAAAGGCTAGAGCCATGCCGCCGATACCGAAGAAATTCCCCCGGCGGGCGGTTTCCGGGTTGGCGAGACCGCCAAGACTAAAGATAAAGAGAATACTGGCCGCGATGTAGGCCACGGTTTGGAGACTGTTGGACATGGGTTTTCAGATGACAGATATCAGTGATCAGATATCAATGAAAGGCTTTGGCGTCGAAGCGGCGAGTTGAAGGTGAGTTCATTCACTTCGACAGGCTCAGTACGGCACCATAGAAAGGGGGAAAACGCCCTCCTCTTTGGGAGAGGGACTTCGCGATTATAGCGGTTGGCAGACTTCTGAGCGCACATTACCGCCGCCCTATCGCTATTGACCGATACTGATGTCCGAAGATCTAGCCCTCACTCTTAAATCCTTTCCCCTAGGGAGAGAGACTTAAAAGCTAGATATGGTAAGGGTTTCCGGCGGTCCTTTGGGAGAAAGAGGGCATCACATCTCTTGGTTTAAACGGCGCTTATGAAGGGGGAATCCAAGTCGGTGTTGTCAATATCAAAAAAATAAGCTACCATAGATTCAGCGTTGTCAAAAGATCTGACAATGCCATATAGCAGTCGCAAATGATTTGTAAAATCCCAAATGCCAGACCCCTTATGGGCAGAGCCTTTTGGCAGAGGACAATTTACAACCTAGATGTGACCGCCATAGATTCTAAACCAACCAAAACCACGGACACGACATGTATTCAACTTTTTACAACAAAGGACAAATTGCCAATGCTTTTTCTGAAGCCGCAACACTTCCAAAAATTACGAGCAATGAAGAACTTTTTCTTGTTGCCCTCGACAACAAAGAACTCTACGGAAAGCAAATTTGTCAAGCAATCTCCGATACCAGCGGTGGATCAAGAGAGTTTAAGGTGGGGTCTTTGTATCCGACTCTTCACACCTTGGAACAAAAGGGATTGGTTATTTCACGTTGGGGTGACGAACGCCCCGAAGAACGAGGAGGAGCGCGCCGTCGTTATTACCGCCTCACAGACGATGGCGTTAAGGCGCTCCATCGAATGCGAAAATTCTACGCAGACTTGGGAGCCTGGCAACCGACTCCTGCGCTGGCATGACGCGTTCACTTTAATTGGTAATCATACGAGTCCAATCCTCGTTAACGTCTTGGTAAAGCCTATTACCTATTTCATTCCACGTAGCAAGCGTGAAGAATGGATTGGGGATTTGTGCGAGGATCTGATGGAGATTAGTCGTCTATACCCGAAGCCAATTGCCAGCATTATTGTGATTGGCAAACTCATCTTAATAGTACTTTCTGCATTACAAGTTAGCTGGCCCTTTGATGAATAAAACTCATCCATACTGGAGTTCATTGTTCAAATAACTTACTTAACCTGCTGTATATACAGTAAGTTACAGCATCCCCTCTAGTCCCCACTTCGGCAGGCTCAGTACAGTGCCTTGGTAAGGGGGGAACCGCTTTCAAAGTCCCCCTTACAAAGGGGGATTTAGGGGGATTCATGGACGGAGGTAGGGACTTTCTAAACATATTCTTTAGATTAATCTCCAGAATGAAGACCTATTTTTTGACGAAAGCGCCGTAGGGCGGGACTTCTGCCAAGGGTCTGACTGTCGGCTAACACTTGCGCCACCCAGTCTAAAATTGGGAGACTGGGAAAAGTAAGGCTTGTTTCAGAGATTTGGTATTGTCCTCCTTGCAGAAGATAAATTTTTAGGCCGGTTCCGTCGTAAACCCACAGTTCGGGAACCCCTAGGCGCTGGTAAGCCTCAATCTGAGTTTTGGAGGTGACATCGACTTCAAGGGTGAGATCCGGCGGGGGATCTGTCGCTAAATCCAGACGGCGCTTGCCCCGCATCCGGCGCTGGTTTTGGATATAAAAACACTGATCCGGTTCGATCCCAGTGTTTGCCTCCTTTTGTTTAAAGGTGGTTGAACCAAAGCACTCGCAGTCGATTTCGAGTTCTTCTAGCAAGAGCTTGACGAGATCGCCAATCAGTTCCTTATCGACTTCATGCTCAGGCAACGGCATCCTGATCTCCAAAGTTCCATCCCTGTAGGCCAGGCGACTAGACCGCTTGTCTCCCAGTTCTTTGAGAATGGCTTCAAATTCCGACCAATCGACATCCTGAATCAGCAGGCGCTGACCCGGAGGAACCTTGAGTTGTCGAAGTTGGAGGCTGACCATTGGGAGACTCTTAGGTAAGAGTAAGTTTTATCGAAGTCGGTAATCGAACTCCCCCTCTTGGGAGGCTACCGTGTACACACAAGTGTCACGATCCCCCCTAACCCCCCTTAGAAAGGGGGGAAAACTTCTCAAAGTCCCCCTTGTAAAGGGGGATTTAGGGGGATCAAACCCCAAATTTAGGTCTTTAGCCAAGATCTGTGTACAC
>JBKCES010000351.1:0-6590 GCA_046304295.1 Cyanobacteriota bacterium
GCGTCTCCAAACATGAGGAAATGATCGGTTTGGATATTGGCGAGCACGGCATGGAAGCCTACTCCGGCTTTGTCAAAGAAGCGGATTCCTTCGCCGGGAGTGGCGGTATCGAGTAGAAGAGCTGGAATCCCCCTAACCCCCTACTTCGACAAGCTCAGTACGGTGCCTTGGAAAGGGGGGAACCGGCCTTCAAAGTCCCCCTTGCAAAGCGGGATTGTCCTACTGAGCTTGCCGAAGTGTAGGGGGATCAAACCCAAAACTGGGTCTTTAACCGAGATCTGTATATATCGAAGCCCCCTCCCAAGAGGAGGCTAGGGGGTGGGTTTAACTCCGAGACTCAACGCTAACCCTGGGGCTGGACTAAATTGTTGGCGCCGGCCACCACCTGGGCAGAAATAATTTTGTCCTTATCTGTCAGTTTGTCCAGGGTTTCCTTGCCCTCCACCACATAACCAAAGACGGAATAGCGTCCGTCCATCAGGTTAAAGCCAGGGGGAGTCAGTTCGCTGTCGAATTTGAAGAAGAAAAACTGGGAAGAGCCGCCGTTGGGTTCCGTGTCGGGACGAGCCAGGGCTAGGGCGCCGAAAGCGTTGAAGGGCAGGGCCAATTCCGGCAGGTAGAGGCCCGCTTCTTCTAGGGTTTCGCCGTAGATGGGGCCGTCTTCCCCTTTCACTAAAATTTCCAAGGGAATGGAGCGGTACTGTTTGGTTTTCGGATCGAGGAAACCCTCCTCCGGGCCGTCCGGGTCGCCGGTTTGCACCACAAAGTTATCTTCAGTACGGATAAAGGGGAGACCGTCGTAGAACTTCCGTTGCACTAAATCCACAAAGTTACCGGCATTGACCGGGGCGCTGTAGCCGTCCACCACAATGGTTAACGGCCCCTGGCTGGTTTCCATGGCCACCGTGGCCCGGCCCTTCAGTTGGGGAAGATTACCGTATTCCGCTGGCACTTCGTAGGGAAAACCGGAGACCATCAACTGCTCTAACTCCCCGATCTTGCCTAGAGCACCGTTTTGGAGACTGACCACCGTTTCCCGGTCCTTAGCTTCGATGGCGGTTTGCAGATCCGCCACTTGGGTCTGGATTTGGGTCAGCAACGCTTCGGCTTCTTCCCGGCCTGCTTCGGGAACCCCTGCTAGAATTTTCTCGCTTTGAACCTTAAGGATATAGTTAGCCTCCCGCCCGTCCTTGGCGATGGCGGGCCAACGCTTGGCTCGGATGTGGTTGTCAATGTCCTCTAGAGAAGCCTGGAGTTTCCGCACCGGCGGGTTATCCAAGGGCAGGGCGTAACGCAACAGCGCCGAGGGGTCAGTGATGGCGTTGCCCTGGGCCAGGGCTCCCAAAAGCAGTTCCGTCGCTTGGGCGGAAGGCGTGTTGAGCGTCAGGCACAGCGTCAGGATCATCAGGGATAATCCCCAGACCCAGAGGCGATTGAGAATCGATGGCGGTTTACAGGTAGTCATCTTGAACGAAGGTCTGGATAAAGGGGAACGAGAAAATTTTCCCATTTCGGCGCCCCCTTCCCCTGTAAAATGTGGGGGTGAACTTCCTAGCGCCTATCCTTTTCCATGATTTCTAGCAACGACTTTCGCAGTGGCGTCACCATTGTCCTCGATGGCTCGGTCTGGCGAGTCGTAGAATTTTTACACGTCAAACCGGGGAAAGGGTCGGCCTTTGTCCGCACGAAGCTGAAGAATGTGCAATCGGGCAACGTGGTAGAAAAAACCTTCCGGGCGGGGGAAACGGTACCCCAGGCCAATATTGAAAAGAACGCCATGCAATATACCTATAAAGACGTAGATCAGTTTGTCTTTATGGATATGGATACCTACGAAGAAGCCCGTCTCAACGCCGACCAGTTGGGAGATAAGGTGAAGTTTCTCAAGGAGGAGATGGAAGTTAGCATTTTGTTTTGGGGCGACACGGTCTTAGACGTGGAACTGCCCCTCTCGGTGGTTTTAGAAATCACCGACACCGACCCCGGCGTTAAAGGGGATACAGCCACCGGGGGCACCAAACCCGCTATTGTGGAAACCGGCGCCCAGGTGATGGTGCCTCTGTTTATTTCCATCGGCGAACGGATTAAGGTCGATACTCGGGACGGCTCCTACCTCGGACGGGAATAGCCGCGGAATACTTGACTGAACGCTTCGGCGCAACCCATTGTTTATCGGGGAGGGGTGATTGGTGTCCATTAACTTTTCAGAACTGCAAGCCCTGCTGGGGGCCATCGCTCAGGCAGAAATCACCGAATTGTCCCTAGAGACGGAGGAATTTAAGCTTCGGGTCAAAAAAGAAAACTCCGGCGCCGTTGTCCCAACCCTAGCCAGCGCCGCTCCAGTGGCCCAGCCCCCCGTCGCCCCGATCCCAGAAGTCGCTCCGGTTTCAGAACCGGAACCCGCGCCGCCTTCCCCGGCGGAGCAAAAGTGGACGCCGATTACCTCTCCCATGGTGGGCACCTTTTACCGAGCGCCGGCGCCGGAGGAACCGCCCTTTGTGGAGGTGGGAGACACCGTTCGGAAGGAACAGGTGGTGTGTATTATTGAAGCCATGAAATTAATGAACGAAATCGAGTCGGAAATCGCTGGGCAAGTGATGGAAATCGCCGTGGCTAACGGCGAGCCGGTAGAGTACGGACAGACCCTAATGTGGGTCAAGGTTGGTTAGCGCCGTGGAGCGGCCCTGGATTAGAACCCCCTGGTTAATGCTGGCGCCCGCCCTCCTCCTTCTGGCCCTCGTCTTTTTATTCCCTCTCCTTCAGGCCCTCTGGCTGAGTTTTCAGTCTCAAAACCTCGACACCCAACTCCGGCCCGTGTTTGCCGGTCTCCAGAATTGGCGCCGTTTGGGGGGGGACAGCCGTCTCTGGAAGAGCTTGGGTCAAACCCTAGTTTTTAGCGTCATTAGCGTTAGTTTTGAATTATTACTGGGGCTAGGAACGGCGCTGATTCTTAACCAGAGTTTTCGGGGGCGGGGTCTTTTACGGACTATTGCCATTCTGCCCTGGGCGCTGCCCACAGCCATCATTAGCGTCGCTTGGGTGTGGATCTTTAACGATCAATACGGGTTAATGAACGACCTGCTCCTCCGCTTGGGGCTGATTTCCCAGGGCATTAACTGGTTGGGGGAGCAACCCTGGGCGACGACGGCGGTCATCCTAGCGGACGTTTGGAAAACAACGCCCTTTATCACTCTGATTTTACTGGCCGGTCTGCAAGCCATTCCCCCGGAACTCTACGAAGCCCACGCCCTAGACGGCGCCGGCCCCTGGCAGAGTTTTGTCCGCCTGACCTTGCCCCTACTGGCGCCGCAAATTTTCATCGCCCTGCTTTTCCGCTTTGCCCAGGCCTTTGGGGTTTTTGACCTGATTCAGGTGATGACCGGCGGCGGCCCGGCGGGATCTACAGAAACCATCGCCGTCTATATCTATAGTATGACGATGCGCTATCTGGATTTTGGCTACGGTGCCACCCTCGTTGCGGCTACCTTTATTTTGTTAGCGGGAGGGTTGGCGGTGGTTGCGGTCGCCTTTAAGGTACTAAGCAAAGCTTAGTATACAAGCTCTAGATAAGTGGTGAACGCAATCAAAGTATTATCCTCCCCAACTCAACGAATATTAATGCCGACTCTCCACTGCGATTCCCTCGTTTTCCCCGATTGCCAAGCGGTTATTTTCGATAAAGACGGCACCCTTGAAAATTCCTGGGACTATTTACGGCACCTGACCGAAGCTCGTCTAGCGGCGCTAGAGCGCCGGTGTCCTGGGGTTATTCCAAGGCTTACGCCAGCGTTGGGATATCGAGAGGGGGAACTAGATCCGGCGGGACTGATGGCCGTGGGCAGTCGTCGGGATTGTCAAATCGCTAGCGCCGTCGTTTTAGCCCAGGCGGGACTGGGGTGGTTTGAGTGTCTAACTTTAGCTCAGGCCAGTTTCCTAGAAGCCGATCAACAGGTCTCCGCCATTAGTTCTTTGTTCTCAGGGGTAAGAGAGTGTCTAGAGCGTCTTCACCAGGGAGGATTTAAGTTGGCGATTCTCTCCGCGGCCCGGACGGCAGTGGTGGAAAAGTTTGTCGAGACCCATCAGTTAACCCCCTATTTTCAAGTCTTAATGGGATCGGATTTGACCTACGCCAAGCCGGATCCGGCTTTATATCGACAGATTTGCGACCGGTTAGAGGTTCAACCGGGACAGACTGTGATGATCGGCGATGCCCAGGGAGATATCGCCATGGCCCAACAGTGCGGAGCACCGGCGCTGGCACTCTGTTGGCCGGAATTGCCGCCCCGGGTCTTGACGGGGATGAGTGGGGTTATGACTTCCCTTGAAGCGTTGCGTTAACTTTTACTGGCGTTGTCAGATATGAAAATGAAAGATGAACTTCAACACGACAAAAGTCTCAGAGGGTGTCATCATTAATGCCAGAACCATTATGGGTAAAGCCTTTTGGCAGAGGATAATTTACAACCTAGATGTGACGACTATAGCAGGCCTAAGTGAATCATGAAGAGGTTTGGAATAGCTCTCCCCTTGGAAAGCTACCGTGTACACAGATCTTTTCTAAAACTCCTTTTGCCCCCCCGGCCCCCAAATTTGGGGGGAGATTGAGGCTTTTTTGAATTCAAAGTCCCCCAGAATTGGGGGATTTAGGGGGCGAGATAAGGTTAATAATAAAACCAAAGACTTGTGTGTACACCGTAGGCTTAGAAAGGGGGGAATCGGCTTTAACATCCCTCTTAGAAAGGTTGATTTAGGGGGATTCATGGAGAGAGCTAGGGCGAGGGGGCATAAAACTAAATTCAACTTTCACATCCCAACTTTTACCTTGGCGCCGGAGTTGAATCTCCCGGACAAACTCCCGCAAATAAAAGCGGCGCTCTAACTCCGAAAGGTCAAACCAAAATTGGGGCAGACTCAGTGCCGGCGCTAGACGGGTGAGTTCCCCTGGGGGCAGTCGGTCGAGACGTTGACGCAGTTGGGCCAATTCCTGTTGGAGGGTATAGCGCCGGAGGGCTAGGGTTTCGGTGTCTAAAATACCGGTTTCTAACAGTTGGGGCAGTTGAGTTAACAGGGTTTGGCGGCGATCCATTTCCCCTTCCAGTTGGGTTTTCAGCGCCGTTAGGTTAGCCGCGGGGGATTGGGCCGCGGCGCCGGGTAGTCGGGCGCAGATGTGGGTAATCACTTCCCCCAAAACGGCGTCGTAGTTGAGGGCGGCGCATTTGGGCGTCTGGGGGCAGGTTTGGGGACGGAGATAAAGGTAGGGGCGGGGTTTTTTCAGGACGTTGACGACCCAGAGGCTTTGACAAAGGGGGCAATGAACCAGACCGGCTAAAGCCCTCGGGGCGCTGGCGCTCCGGGGCGGTCGAGAGCAGTTTTGCCCCAAAAGCCGGTCAATTTGAGCGCCGTCTTCCCGAGATAAAATAGGGTTATGGGTATTGGGAATAATAATCTGGTTTTGATAAAGCAAATCCCCCCGATAGACGGGGTGGGTGAGCCAGCGCCGGGCCGTCGTTAAGGAAATTTTTTTACCGTAGTGTTGCTCTAGGTAACGAACGGCACCCCGCAGTGAGCCAAGGCGGAGAAACTGCTCGCAGAAGGTTTTAACCAAAGGCGCGGCGCTCCGGTCTAACACGTAGCGCTCCTGGGTTTTGCGATAACCGTAGGGCGCTTTCCCTGGCGGCGGTAGCGCCTGACGGCGCTTGCGGGCATGGCCCCGCCGGAGGCGCCGACTCTGTTGGTCTTCCTGAAGGTGTTCTAACTCCGGCCAGATTAAACCCGGCGCTAGATCCGCCAGACTTTTTTCCCCGGCTAAGCATTTTCCCTGAATGCCCAAGGCCTGTAACTGACCTAAACGAGCGCCGATTTCCCCCGGCGAGTCCCCCAAATCCCCTAAACGGCCAATCCAAAGAAACGTGTCCGGTCGCGCTTGCAAATCCCGCAAGAGACGGGCCCATTCCGCCCGGCCGCCAAGGTCAAGGTACAGCGCCTCCACGTCCTCGGTCGCGACCGACGGCGCCGGGTCGAGGAGGGGGTCTTGGTAACAGTAAAGAACGGCGCCCATTCTGAAGCGATTTTTTCCCTAGAAAGCCTTCCCGGCTATGTTATCTTTGTCGAGACGCTGGGAGCGCAAACCGTCCTTTCCCAACCGCTGAGTTTAGCCCGATTTTAGCTATGGATTATCCCCTCAAACTCGACAACGCTCCCAGTTGGAAGCAAGTGTTGACCCCCGCCAATGTTTCGATTCTCTCCTCGGTGGGTCTGCACGCCTTTATTTTGGGGCTAGCTCTGCCCAATTTACCCTTTTGGGAACGGACGGCGTCAGAACTGGACGCGCCCCCCATCGACACCGTGGGTGTGATTGAACTGACGGAAGCGGAGCGCAGTCGTTTGCCGGAACCTGCGCCCCTCCCGGACCCTTCCGCCTTTTTCTCCGGCGCGCTTAATCCGACGGCGACACCGAACCCCGCTTTGCCGGCGCCGCCCAACGCCCCGTTACCCAATACACCCCCGCTACCGCCCTCGGCTTCTACCCTGCCGCCCCTACCGAGCCTCCCCAGATATCCCAATTTACCGCCCCTGACCAGTTACGGCAC
>JBKCES010000352.1:0-6005 GCA_046304295.1 Cyanobacteriota bacterium
GCGTCTCCAAACATGAGGAAATGATCGGTTTGGATATTGGCGAGCACGGCATGGAAGCCTACTCCGGCTTTGTCAAAGAAGCGGATTCCTTCGCCGGGAGTGGCGGTATCGAGTAGAAGAGCTGGAATCCCCCTAACCCCCCTACTTCGACAAGCTCAGTACGGTGCCTTGGAAAGGGGGGAACCGGCCTTCAAAGTCCCCCTTACAAAGGGGGATTTAGGGGGATAAAGCCCAAAACTGAGTCTTTAACCGAGATCTGTGTACACCGTAGCCTTGGAAAGGGGGATTTACGGGGTCAATCCTAGAGTTTTAAATTAACCAGATGGGCAGCGAGAGACTCGAACTCTCACGAGGGTTACCTCGCCACATTTTGAGTGTGGTGCGTCTACCAATTTCGCCAGCCGCCCTGAACGGAAGTCGTTTCGCTATTATAGCCCGATTGACGGCGCCGCAACAAGTCCTCATAGGCGGAACTTGCGGCCCAACGGTCGATTTCTCTGGCCCGCAAAACCGGTAGGGGATGGGTCAAGGCTTGGGTCTGCATGGTTTTGAGCGCCTGGCCCAGATCGTCGGCGCCGAGGCTGTCGTAGTCCCGAGCCTGTTCGATAAAGGCGTCTAAGTTTAACAACGGCGCTAATTTGGGAGAGCCGCCGGAAAGTTTCATCAACACCGACATCACCGGCCGGGGATCTTGAAGTGCCAACAGCGCCGCCCGGTCACAGGAAAATTCGGCGCAACGCACCCACTCTAACATCTGGGACTGGAGGGATTGGGACAAGAGCGCGCCCCATTGGGGCAAAAGACCCGCGGCTAGCACCATCAGATTGGCTAGAGTCAAATAAACGCCATGCTCGCACTTGAGGTGTCCCAATTCATGGGCGATGACCGCCTGAATTTCCGACGGCTCCAGTAGGTCGATCAGCGCCGTGTGGAGGACAATAAAGGGCTGTTTGCCCCGCATGGCGAAGGTGTAGGCGTTGGGAACGGGATTTTGTTGGACGTAGAGCTGGGGAACCTCCAGATCTAGGGCGGAGCAGGCTTGAACCAGGAGTTCCTGAAGATGGGGCAGTTGCTTCTCGCTCACCCGCACACTGGAAGCGAGGTTATTGAGGGCAAAGAATTGTTCCCCCGCCGACCCCAAGAGACCCCGCACCAGCAGATCCAAACCCGGTAACTGTTTTAGGGATTGGGTCGCCTGACGGTCGAGGGGATGGCGAAAGTCGTCGGCCTGGAGACCCCGCAGGGGGATGGGCGCATAATTCATTAAATTTCTTCCACTTCTAAACGTCCGGCGGTGACGGCGCCGAAGGCGAAGGCGAAGAGAAACGGCATGGGGTTTTGCCAACAGTAGGCGCTGAGCGCGCCTAAAACCGAGACCCCTAGGGCCGCCCCTAACCACGCTCGCTCTTCCGGGCAGAGACCTTTTTCTAACTTAATATACCGCAGGATTTTGCTAGGGATCGGCTCTGGCATCACGGCGCCGGGGGGGAAAGCCCAATAATGGTTAAGGCGCTCCATAAAGAGGTCAGTCCAACCGTTGGCATCGCACCATTCTTGAATCCAAGCGTCGGAAAAATGTCTCATGGCAGTCTTACGGATAAATTCGAGCAGTGGCCAAGCGGTTCCCCTTGACCTTTAATTTAGCCATCATACTCAAGCCTCTTTAGGAGCCAGACCCCAAAGACACAAATCTTAACCCGAAGTCCGGCGCTGAACGAGTTGAGAGACTCAAAGGGGTTTAAAGCTCAGGCGCTCCGCCTCCACGTCCACCAAGATGGTTTCGCCGGGTTTATAGTCGCCCCGAAGAATGGCCTTAGCGATGGCGGTTTCTAGGTAACGCTGGACGGCCCGCTTGATGGGTCGAGCGCCGTAAACCGGGTCATAGCCCACCTCGGCGAGGAAATCCAGCGCCGCGTCGGTCAGTTTCAGCCCTAGTTTTTGCTCCGCTAAACGATGGGCCAGATGTTGGACTTGAATTTCGATAATGGCCCGCAGTTGGGATTTTTGTAACCCGTGGAAGATGATGGTTTCATCCACCCGGTTGAGAAATTCGGGGCGGAAGTTATTACGGAGAACCTCCATCACCCGACGGCGCATTTCCTCATACTGAGCGTCGTCCCCCGCTAGGTCGAGAATATACTGGGAGCCGAGGTTGCTGGTCATGATAATAATGGTGTTTTTAAAGTCCACCACATGACCCTGGGCATCCGTGAGGCGTCCGTCGTCCAGAATTTGCAACATGACGTTAAAGACGTCGGCGTGGGCTTTTTCAATCTCGTCAAAGAGAATGACGGAATAGGGCCGGCGCCGGATGGCCTCGGTTAACTGTCCCCCTTCTTCGTAGCCCACGTAGCCCGGAGGAGCGCCCATGAGGCGGGAAACGGTGTGTTTTTCCATGTATTCGGACATATCGATCCGCACCATGGCGTCTTCGGTGTCGAATAAACTTTGAGCCAAGGTTTTCGCCAATTCCGTTTTCCCCACCCCCGTGGGGCCGAGGAAAATAAAGCTGGCGATGGGGCGCCGGGGATCGGAGAGACCGGCCCGGGAGCGTTGGATGGCTTCCGCCACGGCGGTGACGGCTTCTTCTTGGCCAATCACCCGGGCGTGGAGTTCGTCTTCCAAGTGCAGGAGTTTTTCCTTTTCCGATTCCACCAGTTTGCTGATGGGAATACCCGTCCACTTGGCGATAATTTCGGCGATGTCGGATTCCAGCACTTCTTCCCGTAGGAGGGTGGAGCCGCTGGTTTGTTGCTCCGCCAGTTGGCGCTCCAGTTCCGTTACTTGCCGTTGCAGTTCCGTCAGTTGGCCATACTGTAATTCGGCGGCTTTGTTATAGTCGTAATCCAGTTGGGCCTGTTGAATTTCCAGGTTAACTTGGTTAATCCCTTCCTTCACTTGACGGATCTGGTCGATGACCTGTTTTTCCGATTGCCATTGGGCGTTAAGGTGGCTTTGGTCTTCTTTGAGATTCGCCAACTCTTTTTCCAGTTTTTCTAACCGTTCCTTAGACGCCGGATCATTTTCCCGTTGTAGGGAAAGGCGCTCCATTTCCAGTTGGAGAATTTTCCGATCTACTTCGTCCAGTTCCTCCGGTTTGGAGGTAATCTCCATTTTTAACTTAGCCCCCGCTTCGTCCACCAAATCAATGGCTTTGTCCGGCAGAAAGCGGTCGCTAATATAGCGATTAGAGAGCATGGCCGCGGCCACTAAGGCGCTGTCGGCGATTTTGACACCGTGGTGGACTTCGTAGCGCTCTTTTAAACCCCGAAGGATGGAAATGGTATCCACCACATTGGGTTCGTCCACAAAGACTTCCTGGAACCGGCGCTCCAGCGCCGCGTCTTTTTCGATGTATTTGCGGTACTCGTCCAGAGTCGTGGCGCCGATACAGCGCAGTTCCCCCCGGGCCAGCATTGGTTTTAACAAATTGCCCGCGTCCATGGCCCCCTGGGTAGCGCCGGCGCCGACGACGGTGTGGATTTCGTCAATAAAGAGGATAATACTGCCCTGACTTTCGGTAACTTCCTTTAACACCGCTTTCAGGCGCTCTTCAAATTCCCCCCGGTATTTGGCGCCGGCGATGAGCGCCCCCATGTCCAGGGAAATGAGTTTCCGGTCTTGCAAAGATTCCGGCACGTCCCGGTTAATAATCCGTTGAGCTAATCCTTCGGCGATGGCCGTTTTCCCCACCCCCGGCTCCCCGATTAAAACCGGGTTATTTTTGGTGCGGCGGGAAAGAATTTGAATGGTGCGGCGAATTTCTTCATCCCGACCAATGACCGGGTCCACTTTGCCTTGGCGGGCTAATTCTGTTAAATCCCGGCCGTATTTTTCCAGGGATTCGTATTTGCCTTCGGGGTTTTGATCCGTCACTTTTTGACTGCCTCGCACTTGTTGAATGATCTCTTTCAGTTTGGCTTCCGTTAAGCCTAGCTCCCGGAACAGCTCCTTGCCAAAACGGTCGTCCTGGGGATAGCTGAGAATAATGTGTTCAATGGAAATGAAGTCGTCGCCAAACTTTTGACGCGCCTTTTCCGCCCGGTCTAGGAGAGTGTCTAAACTGCGGCCTAGATAAACCGATTCGCTGGGGGCGCTGATTTTGGGTTGTCGGGCGATAAACTCATCGGCCCGGTCCCGCAGGCGCTGGGGACTCAGGTTCGCTTTGCTAAAAATACTGGCGGCCAGGCCATCCTGCTCCAGCAGGGCTTTGAACAAATGCTCGGATTCGATCTGCTGTTGGCGGTTCTGTTTGGCGATCTCCGGCGTTCGCGCCAGAGCCTCCCAGGCTTTTTCGGTAAATTGATTGGGGTTGGTGGGTTGCATAGAAGTTTGTATAGGTCGTTACTGTCCCTATTGTAAGGAGACGACTCCCAAACCTCCTAGACGGTTTATAGTGGAGGGAAACCGGCGCCACCCCGCCCCTTTTACGAAGAAACCCCATCCCCTAAAATTTGTTTCATTCTCTCGCCGAACGCCTCCTATGAACGAAGAGCAAACCCCCCTAGAGTCCCTAGAAAATCTAGAGGCCGTAGAAACCGACCTTGAGCCGTCGCCAGTGGAAGCTTCTGAAGGAGAAGCGGCACTCCCGGTGGAGGTGATGGAGCCGCCATCCGACCTCCCGGAAGTCGCGGATGCCGCGCCCGACTCGGAGCAGATTATCGCCACTCTCCAAGGGGAATTAGCCAACCACCGTCAGGAATTGGCCCAGCAGTCGGAGCTTTTGGAAACCTATAAAACCCGCTACATTAGCCTAGCGGCGGAATTTGACAACTTTCGTAAACGCACCCAACGAGAGCGCCAGGAGCAAGAGCAACAGATTAAAGCCAAGACCCTGAACGAACTGCTGACGGTGGTGGATAACTTTGAGCGGGCCCGCACCCAGATCAAGCCCAGCACGGAAGAGGGAATGGACGTCCATAAGAGTTATCAGGGCGTCTACAAAAGTTTTGTGGATGGCCTCAAGCGCCTTGGGGTCTCTCCCATGCGGCCGGAAGGACAACCCTTCGATCCGAACTACCACGAAGCCCTGCTCCAGGAGCCGACCTCGGAACACCCGGAAGGCACGGTTATGGAAGAGTTGGTGCGGGGCTACTTACTAGAAGACCGGGTACTGCGCCACGCCAGGGTTAAAGTTGCGGCGCCGCCGACGGATGGGGTAACCTCGGGGGGAGTGCCTGCTTCCCCCGCCAGCGAGGGCCAAGGTTAACGGCTTTCTTTCCTTCCCCTCCCTCGGGAGGGTTCCCCGCTCTCTCTCCCTAAGAACAACTGTGCGTTATGGGTAAAGTCATCGGTATAGATCTGGGCACCACCAACAGTTGCGTAGCGGTTCTGGAGGGCGGCAAGCCCATTGTCATTCCCAATGCCGAAGGGGGGCGCACCACGCCCAGTATTGTGGGCTTTGGCAAGGGCAACCAGCGCCTAGTGGGGCAGTTGGCCAAGCGCCAAGCGGTAACCAATGCCGAAAATACGGTCTATAGTATAAAACGTTTTATTGGCCGGCGCTGGGAGGAAACCCTAGAGGAGCGAAGCCGTGTCCCCTACAACTGCGCCAAGGGCAAAGACGACACCGTCAATGTGGAGATTCGGGGTCAGCAATTTACGCCCCAGGAAATCTCCGCCATGGTTTTGCAAAAGCTGAAGGTAGACGCCGAGGCTTTTCTGGGAGAGCCGGTGACGGAGGCGGTGATTACGGTGCCCGCCTATTTTACCGACGCTCAGCGCCAAGCCACCAAGGACGCTGGCGTGATCTCGGGGTTAGATGTTCTGCGGATCATTAACGAACCCACCGCCGCGGCGCTGGCCTACGGTTTAGATAAACAACAGCAGGAAGAATTAATCCTGGTCTTTGACCTGGGGGGCGGCACCTTCGACGTCTCCCTTCTCCAATTGGGGAATGGGGTCTTTGAAGTGGTGGCCACGTCCGGGAATAACCACCTGGGGGGCGACGACTTCGACAACTGTATTGTCCGGTGGTTGGTGGAAAACTTTAAAACCCAGGAGAA
>JBKCES010000353.1:0-4866 GCA_046304295.1 Cyanobacteriota bacterium
GCCCTTCCACCCGGAGTAGAGGCGGGTGGGGGGGAGCGGCTTGGGGTAGAGTGGAATTTAAGGTGGCGGTCATGGAGCGGCCGTCGAGTCTTTAAGATGGTAGGGGCATGACTGCCTTAGAGGTTGTTTCAGAAGGTTTAGCTCTCCCGGTTTGATCCCCACTAACCCCCCTTAAGAAGGGGGAATTGCGCTCAAAGTCCCCCTTACAAAGGGGGATTTAAGGGGATTCCCAGAGCTAGGAAGCTCACCAAACAGTCTCTAAGTAAGAATCATTCGCAAATATTAGCATAACCCATGGCGTTTCCCTCTCCAGATAACTCCCAGTTTTTTCCCTGGGACACCGTCTTTACGCCCCAGGGCGCCGAATTTCGAGCGGTTCGACGGGGTTTAGGCCCGAGAGTGACGGCCATTCCCGCCGGCGCCGACGCCGTAACGGACTATTTAAATCAATGGCGCTTGGGAGTAACCGCGCCGCCTCAGAGGGTTTTAGTTTTGGGTTTAGCGGGCAGTTTAACGGAAAACCTCAAAATCGGAGACGTAACTTTAGCGGAAACCTGTCGGCGCCGGGACTCCCCCCAGGTTTGGCTGACCGATCCCGAGAGTAACGCCCGCCTAGAGAGAGGACTGGGCAATATTAAACGAGTTCACAGCTTGACGGTTCCCCGACCCCTCTGGCGAGAAGCGGAAAAACGGCGCTACGCTAGCCAATATTTAGCCCAGACAGTGGAGATGGAAAACAGCGCCCTTTTGGCCTTTTTCGCCTCTAGCCAAACGCCGGTTGCCATCCTGCGGGTAATCAGCGACGGACTGGCGGGGAATTTGCCCAACCTAGAGGGGATTTATAATGCTCAAGGACAGTTAAAGCCGGAGCGGCTCCTCCTCGCTTTTGCCCGCAATCCACCCGCCGCCCTGAGGTTAATCTGGGGATCTTTGACGGCGCTGGGGGTTCTGGAAAACCTAGCTCGGCGCTTGGCTCAGACGCCCTAGGAAGAGAATCGGACTTCGGCTACGCTCAGCCCTCGCTCCCTGAATGTAAGGGCCGCTGAGCAATATCAAAGGAGATCAGGGCAAAAAAAACTTTTTCCTAATCCCTTGACAGAAATTCCCCAAAATGCGATAGTGATAGTTTGTGTGAACTTTACTTTAAGAAAATCTCTTGGCTAACGTTATCGTCATCGGCGCTCAGTGGGGCGACGAAGGAAAAGGGAAGATTACCGATTTACTGAGTCGTTCCGCCGATGTGGTGGTGCGGCCCCAGGGGGGCGTGAACGCTGGACACACCATCGTGGTCAAGGGTCAGACCTTCAAACTCCACCTGATCCCGTCGGGCATTCTTTACCCGGAGACAGAATGTATTATTGGGTCGGGGACGGTGATCGACCCCCAGATTCTCCTACAGGAAATGGATCAACTGGCGGCGCTGAACGTCTCCGTGGAGCGCCTCTACATTTCCCAAACCGCCCATGTCACCATGCCCTACCACCGCTTGTTGGATCAGGCGTCGGAGGAAAAACGGGGCGAGCATAAAATTGGCACCACCGGCCGGGGTAT
This sequence comes from Cyanobacteriota bacterium, assembly GCA_046304295.1. Classification (GTDB taxonomy): domain Bacteria; phylum Cyanobacteriota; class Cyanobacteriia; order Cyanobacteriales; family Microcystaceae; genus Synechocystis. The sequence continues at coordinate 1,552 of JBKCES010000353.1, forward strand.
TGGCCCCACCTACGCTGATAAATCTGAGCGCACCGGCATTCGAGTGGTGGATTTGATGGAGCCGGAGACCTTAGAAAAAAAATTGGCTTGGACAATTAATTACAAAAACGTTGTCCTCGATAAACTCTACGAACTGCCCCCCCTGAACGTCGACGCCGTTATGGCGGACTATCTGACCTACGCCGATCGCCTGCGGCCCCATGTGGTGGATAGTTCCCTGAAAATTTACGAAGCGATTAAAGCGCGAAAAAATATCCTTTTTGAAGGCGCCCAGGGCACTCTGTTGGATCTGGATCACGGCACCTACCCCTACGTCACCTCTTCTAACCCCATCGCCGGCGGCGCCTGTGTCGGCGCGGGTATCGGCCCCACCATGATCGACCGGGTCATCGGCGTGGCCAAGGCCTACACCACCCGGGTGGGGGAAGGCCCCTTTCCCACGGAGTTAAGCGGAGAACTCAACCAACACCTCTGCGACCGCGGCGCCGAATTTGGCACCACCACTGGCCGGCGCCGGCGTTGCGGCTGGTTTGACGGGGTGATCGGGCGTTATGCTGTGCGGATCAACGGTTTGGACTGTCTGGCCATCACCAAGCTGGACGTTCTCGACGAACTGGAGGAAATCAAAGTTTGCGTCGCCTACGAGTTAGACGGCGCCACCTGCGACCACTTCCCCGGCAACGCCGCCCAGTTCGCCCGTTGTCGTCCCCTCTACGAAACCCTCCCCGGTTGGCAATGCTCCACGGCCCACTGCCGTACCCTGGAGGATCTGCCCCAAAAAGCGCTGGACTACCTTAAGTTTCTAGCGGAGTTGATGGAGGTGCCCATCGCCATCGTCTCCCTCGGCGCCAGTCGGGACCAGACCATCATCGTCGAAGATCCCATCCACGGCCCCAAACGGGCGCTGTTGGATGCCGCCGGTCTGCCGGTGGAAACTTAACAGATATCAGATACCAGTTATCAGATATCTACTATCCAATTGGGAGGGATAAATCGAGGGCTGAGCGTAGTCGAAGCCCGGCTTTTGTCTCCATACCGTTATCCAACGTTGGGGTGTTTTCCCCTTATTTCTCGTCCACCCATCATTCACTAACAACTACCATGTCCTTGACCATCGAATGCCAAAAACGCGCCGAAAATAGTAAACCCCGGGCTCTACGGAGAAACGGTCTGATTCCCGCCACTCTCTACGGCCACAACGGCGCTGAATCTGTGGCCCTGACCGTTGACCACAAAGCCGCCACCACTCTGCTTCGCTACGCCAAGGAAAACGATACGGTGATCGAGGTGCAAATCCCCGACCTCAACTGGCAGGGGCAGGCGCTGATCCGGGAAATTCAAGCCCATCCTTGGAAACGCAACCTCTATCACCTCAGTTTCTTTGCCGTTAAGTAAGTTGCTTGGGTTTTTGCCCTGAGTTTCTGATCCCTGATCTTTTTCAGGTCGGGAGCTTTACGTTAGGACGATCGAATCAAGACGGCTCTAGCGGTTTTGTCGGTCGTCTCCAGCGCCGGGCTTTGTTTTAACCCCCATTCAGCAAGTTAGTAGAAGCTAAAAGTGATCCATTGGTTCTATTGTTGGAGAGTCGATGACAAGCTGGAAACTGGGTAAATATGGCTTAATCTTCTTGCAACAAGGACAAAGGAAATGAGCAAAGCCCTTTCAGGGCGTTTTCTTGATTAAGGGCGGCAAGGATAACGACTTGCTCCGACAGATGGTTCTGACCTCGGCCCAAACTCTGGGCGTCGATCCCCAGCGCCTTTATTTTCTGCCCGCCGACCCCGACGAAGAAACCCACCGGGCTAATTTGGCGCTGGCGGATATCGTCCTCGACACCTATCCCTACAACGGCGCCACCACGACCCTAGAAACTCTCTGGATGGGCGTTCCCCTCGTGACCCGAGTGGGGGAACAATTTTCTGCCCGCAACAGTTACGCCTTTTTACAGCAGGTGGGGATTACGGAAGGCGTCGCTTGGACGGATCAAGAGTATGTAGATTGGGGGGCGAAATTGGGGCAGGAATCAGGGTTAAGGCAGGCGCTTCAAGCGCGACTCCTAGCAGCCCGGAAGACAGCGCCGCTGTGGCGAGGGGAAGCTTTTACTCGCCAAATGGAGCAGGCTTATCAGCAAATGTGGGAGCAACAGACACAAGGGGCTCGATTGACAGCGTAAAAAAAGAGCTAACCCCTAAGAGTTAGCTCCAATTCAGTTTGGGAACGCAAGTTAAACGAATCTCAATAGAGTCTGATGAAGAAGAGTCTATTGAACGACCAATTTAACATTGGCGTTTTGCAGACCCCGTTGTTTGACTTCCGTCAGGGTTTTGTTAACGGCGTATTTTTGGTTGATAGCGTTGATCAATTCCGTTTGATTGTGTTTTTTCGCAACGCCCCAGAGGTCGGCGATCAAATCAAAGGAACCGTCGCTGTTACGAGACCAACCGAGGTCGTATTCGCCATCGAGGACGGCGACGATGTCAGCCCGTACCCGTTGGCTGTTGTAGCCCCGGACATCGGCGTCGGTTTTGGTGACAATCCCCAGGTCCTGTAAAGAGGTTTTGAGGATTTCGGCGTCGGTGATTTTGGTCCGTAAGGTGCTGAAGTGGGACATGGGAAGTTTCCTCCAAAGAAAAGCAACAACAACAAGTTGAGAGTTGGGAAATACGCCGCTCTGGGAAAGAGGGCTTGGGTTATGAAGACCAGCCCAAGGGCTAGTCGTTTTTTCCCCCTCCGCCAAAGGCATTGGGGAAAGCCTGTTAGAACTCCATGCGCTGATATTCAGCCACAGAGGCGGACGCAGTGCGGGCGCGCTGGCGGGCCCAGTCTCGAAGTGCCGTCACCTGTTCCATCATTGTCCGGGAGAGGGGCAGGGTGGATTTAATCGCCGCGATAATGTCCAGTTGGGTAAATTCCCGCTCCTGGGCAAAGGCTTCGTACATCGCGGCGATCACCGCCTGCTCAATCTCGGCACCGGAAAAGCCGTCGCTCACCGTCGCCAACTGCTCTAGGTCAAAGCGGCCAATGTCAGAGCGCCGCTTGGCGAGGTGAATCTTAAAAATAGCCGCTCGCTCTTCGGGGGTGGGCAGGTCCACGAAGAAGATTTCATCAAAGCGCCCCTTGCGGAGAAATTCCCCCGGTAGGCGCTCTACCCGGTTGGCCGTGGCCATGACAAACACCGGGGAGGTTTTTTCCTGCATCCAAGTCAGGAAACTGCCAAAGATGCGACTGGAGGTGCCGCCGTCGGAATCCCCAGAACCGGCGCCGCCGGCGAAGGCTTTGTCCAGTTCGTCGATGAAGAGGATCGCCGGGGAAATG
>JBKCES010000354.1:0-6795 GCA_046304295.1 Cyanobacteriota bacterium
AAATCCCCCTTTGCAAGGGGGACTTTGAAGCCGGTTCCCCCCTTTCCAAGGGGGGCTAGGGGGGATTTTGACAGTTGTGTATACACGGTAGCTTTCCAAGGGGGGTTAGGGGGGATCGTGACATTTGTTTGTACATGGTAGCTCCCAAGAGGAGGCGTTCAACTTTTTCAGCGACCCCTAACTGAATTAATAGTCGCTATCGGCGACGCAAATCCCCTTGCATTTAACGCCGTTGCTAGCCGTGCGCCGACAGTGGGGGCAAAGAATCGGCTCCGGCGCCGGAGAGGAGGGCGGAGTCTGGTTAGCGGGAACAGCGGCTGGATTCATGACTCGGGAGGGGCGGACAATCGACGCGTCTGGTTTGCTGGCGTTGAGCGCCGTTTCCCAATTATACCGTTAGCACCTGGGAAGGCAGATCCCAAGGACGCTCCAGCACCGGTTAGACCCCTATTGTTTTTATTTATCTTTTTGCTTAATAAAGATTCTATTTTTCGTTAAATCAGAGCTAACGGGTCTCTTAAGGATACAGGGTCTTTCCGTAAAAATACTGAATCCTTGAATTTTAATCATACATACGTTCTTGTGACAAGAGGGGCAGAAGTCTCTTCCCCCGCCAACCACTCTCCCTGGTTCCAAGTCTCGGTCAAATGAACGCATCAATTCCCTAAGCTCTCTCTATGACAGCACTTTCCTGAACGCCCTTGGCTCTAGCCGCCTATGTTTCCATTCTCTGGGTACTGTAAACCGTTGAAGAATCGGCGCTGAAAAATCACGAGCCAGTTCTTAAGACCTAACAAGTTTTTTCAAAATCCCCTGATCGTCTCACAAATTTATGAATTAGGCAATAGAAATTTAAAAAAATTATCAATTCTCCTGAATTTTATTAAGAGATAGCCCCAAATCCTTAAAAAAGCCGTGGTAGGGTGTGACAGTTACATCACTGTTTTAGGTATTTATACCCGGCGACTCCGCCGGGAACCCGATGAGGGCGCCGAACACTGCGGCCCTAGTCGGGGGAAGACCGTCGCTAAAGCTTCCCTAGGTTGGAGTCAAACCTTGACCTAGACCTTAACCGCCGTCTCCCCAGTCCCCTTTGCGAAATTTCCTATGAAGAAACTCTCTTTGCGACCCCTGACCCTGCCCGCCTTCGGCGCCCTATTGACTGTGATTTCCTTCTGGTCGACTGGTTCTTCGGCGCTAGCGGACTCCGCCATCGATCGCAATGGCTCGACGCCTTCCGTGGCCACCGCCGCCCCGGGGCCGAGAATCCTTGAGCGCCAAGCACCGGACATTAGCCCCGTGTCTCTCCTGCCCCACACTTGGCGAGACGGGCGTTTGGCTGTGACTCTACGCTTCAACAATATTCCCGTCGCCACCTTTCTGGGCACGGCATTAGAACTCAGCGCCGCTCAGAATTTGACCCCCGTTACCACTCCGACCAGCGCCTACGGCCGGGCCCAGACCGCCGCGGAGCGGTTAGAAGCCCTAGCCCAGACCCCAGACTTCAACGCTCAAACCATCACAGTCAACTACGACAAGACCGCTAAGCTCTATCAAATCCTCATCGGAGCTGAAGTCTTTCTCTCCTTAGATGCCGAAACCGTTCTCCCGGACGCCACCCCGAAAGCCGGTGATAACGCTCTGCAAATGACGAATCGCCTCCGGCGCTTGCTGGGTTCAGCTCCCCCCTTAACGGCCATTGCTGGCAAACCCGCCCCGACCCAAGTGGCGATTCAATCCCTCCCCGCCCAACTCCAATCCGGCGGCCCCAACTTCCGGCGCTTGAAAACCGGCATGGCTTCCTGGTACGGCCCCGGCTTCCACGGGCGCCGCACCGCCAACGGCGAGCGCTACAACCAACACGGCCTCACCGCCGCCCACCGCAGTTTGCCCTTTGGCACCCGAGTGCGAGTTACTAATCTTTACACCGGTCAATCCGTGGTGGTGCGCATCAACGACCGGGGCCCCTTTATCGGCGGCCGGGTGATTGACCTCTCCGCCGGCGCCGCCAAAGTCATCGGAGTCTATCACCGGGGCACCGCCCGAGTGGCGCTGGACATCCTTCAATAAGGCCAAGGGGGTCAAAGTTTGCGAAAATAGGTCACTGAGTTAGATTTTTTAACCGTCTCAATGGCCCAGGCTACTCCTATGCAAACCTTGGACAGACCCCTCAGCGCCCCCACCGCGGAATTTGACACAGCCATTCACCGTCGCAGAACCCGGCCCGTGCCCGTGGGCCCCGTCATCATTGGCGGCGGTCACCCGGTGGCGGTGCAGTCGATGATCAACGAGGACACCCTCGATATTGGCGGCTCTGTGGCCGGTATTCGGCGCCTCCATGAAATCGGTTGCGAAATTGTCCGGGTGACGGTGCCCAGTCTGGCCCACGCCAAGGCGCTGGCGGAGATTAACCAACAGTTGCTCAAGACCTACCAACGGGTGCCCATTGTGGCGGATGTCCACCACAACGGTATGAAAATCGCCCTAGAGGTGGCTAAGCACGTGGATAAGGTGCGCATTAATCCCGGCCTCTACGTCTTTGAAAAACCCAACGCCCAGCGGGAATCCTTTAGCGAAGCGGAATTTACGGAAATCGGCGAGAAAATCCGCGACACCTTGGAACCCCTAGTGGTTTCCCTGCGAGACCAGGGCAAATCCATGCGCATCGGCGTGAACCACGGCTCCCTCTCCGAGCGGATGCTCTTTACCTACGGCGACACCCCGGAGGGGATGGTGCAGTCGGCGCTGGAGTTTATCAAAATTTGCGAATCCCTAGAATTCCGTAATCTGGTTATTTCCCTCAAAGCCTCCCGGGTGCCGGTGATGTTGGCGGCCTACCGCTTGATGGTCAAACGCATGGACGCGTTGGGAATGGATTACCCCTTGCATTTAGGGGTCACGGAAGCGGGGGATGGCGAGTATGGACGCATTAAATCCACCGCCGGCATCGCCACCCTTTTAGCGGACGGCATCGGCGACACTATCCGGGTTTCCCTCACCGAAGCGCCGGAAAAGGAAATCCCGGTCTGTTACAGCATTTTGCAGGCCCTGGGTCTGCGGAAAACCATGGTGGAATACGTGGCTTGTCCCTCCTGCGGCCGCACCCTCTTTAACCTGGAAGAAGTCCTCCACCAAGTGCGGGAAGCCACGAAACATTTGACTGGTCTAGACATCGCCGTTATGGGCTGTATCGTCAACGGCCCCGGCGAAATGGCCGACGCCGACTATGGCTATGTGGGCAAACAACCCGGTTATATTTCCCTCTACCGGGGTCGGGAGGAAATTAAAAAAGTCCCGGAAGACCAAGGCGTAGAAGAACTGCTTAACCTGATCAAGGCCGACGGGCGCTGGGTCGATCCCTAATCCGAGAGGACTTTAAACGCCACCGGTTTTAGGGATTGGCCCAAAATCCTAGTCTGACAGCGGCGCTTACAATTGCTGTGATGACGGTTCCGAGAAGACCCATCAACGTCCAGATTAGAGCAGAGGCCCGCCCTTTCAGATCTTTAACGTTTTCTCGGAGCAAATTTTGCTCGGTTCTGAGGTTGGCGATATCGTCCCGTATCTCAGCCTGAGAAACCTTAAGGTCAGTGAGGTCGCCTTTGATCTCCTTGAGTTCTCCCTGGATGGAGACTAGAATTTCCTTGAGGTCGGTTTCAATGATGGCGCTTAGTTGGCTTAATCTTTGGGGTTTGACGAAAAAGGAGAAATTAGTGAGGCCCTAGACCCTCAACTCTAAGCTGGCGACGGGATTTGAACCTGCGACCGGCTGATTACAAATCAGCTGCTCTACCACTGAGCTACGCCAGCGCGACGGGAATATTTCCCCCAAAATACCACAAACTCTCCTCCTCTGACGGCAAGTCCGGCGCCGTTTTCGCCGACCCGAAAATGAATCCATCCCGAAAAAGCAAGCTACCCTAGCGGTATCGTAACCACCCGCCCCTTGTCTGAAATCCGAGAGTAACTATGAGCAAGCGCAACTTTGGCGTCATTGGCCTAGCCGTGATGGGGGAAAATTTAGCCCTCAATGTGGAAAGTCGCGGTTTTCCCATCGCCGTCTATAACCGCACCTTTGCTAAGACCCAGACCTTTATGGAAACCCGCGGCGCCGGTAAGGATATTGTCCCTGCCGCTACCCTCGAAGACTTTGTCGGCGCCCTAGAGCGCCCCCGCCAGATTTTAGTGATGGTCAAAGCCGGAGCGCCGGTGGATGCGGTCATCGCCGAACTGCGGCCCCTGCTGGAGCCGGGGGATATGATTATCGACGGCGGCAACTCCCTCTACGAAGACACCGAGCGTCGGACGAAGGATTTAGAGTCCACGGGTCTAGGCTTTGTGGGCATGGGCATCAGCGGCGGCGAAGAGGGGGCGCGCCACGGCCCCAGCTTGATGCCCGGCGGCACCCCCGCGGCCTACGAAAAATTGGAGCCGATTTTATTGAAAATCGCCGCCCAGGTGGACGACGGCCCCTGCGTCACCTTTATCGGCCCCGGCGGCGCCGGCCACTATGTCAAAATGGTGCATAACGGCATTGAGTATGGAGATATGCAGTTGATCGCTGAGGCCTACGACCTGCTCAAAAACGGCTTGGGCTTAACCAATCCCCAACTGCAAGAGACCTTCACCCAGTGGAACCAGACCGACGAGTTAAATTCTTTTCTGATTGAAATCAGCGCCGATATTTTTGGCTACGTTGACCCGGAAACCCAAACCCATCTGATCGACCTGATCCTCGATTCCGCCGGGCAAAAGGGCACGGGACGCTGGACGGTGGTTAGCTCCCTAGATTTGGGGGTGCCGATTCCCACCATCTACGCGGCGGTGAACGCCCGGGCCGTGTCCTCCTATAAAGAGGAGCGTCTGGCGGCGTCGAAGCAGTTAACGGGGCCGACCTACCGCTATAGCGGCGACGTCGCGGCCATGATTCCCAAGGTGCGGGATGCTTTGTACTGTTCTAAAATGTGCTCCTACGCCCAGGGCATGGCGCTGATCGCCAAGGCGTCGGCGGAATTTAACTACAACGTCAACCTGCCGGAGGTGGCCCGCATTTGGAAAGGGGGCTGTATTATCCGGGCGGGCTTTTTAGACAAAATTAAAAAGGCGTTTAAGGATAACCCGACTTTGCCCAACCTGCTCCTAGCGCCGGAATTTAAGCAGAGCATCCTCGACCGGCAAGCCGCCTGGCGGGAAGTTTTGGTTCTAGCCAACGAACTGGGGATCGCCGTGCCGGCCTTCAGCTCTTCCCTGGATTACTTCGACAGCTATCGCCGGGCCAGCCTGCCCCAAAACCTGACCCAAGCCCAACGGGACTACTTCGGTGCCCATACCTACGAGCGGACGGATAAACCCCGCGGGGAGTTCTTCCACACGGAATGGGCCGGGTCTGGGTCTTAACAATCCGTAACGGCGGCGCCTATGATAGGGAACGGAGCTTAATTGTGATCCCCGTTTCCTTTCTGACTTCTCCCTATGATTTTGCCCACCGGCGCCGTTTTACCTTTGGCTCCCCAACCCCCGAGGGCTCCCCGTCCGAAGGGGGTTTCCCCTGGGTTTAGCTTTTCTCTGGGACTTTCCGTTTTAGTTTTTTTAGGGTTAATCGGCGCCGCTCTCTCCGGCCAATTTCGGCTCTTTTTACCCCTAACGGCGCTGGTTTTAGCCTGGGAAACCGGCTCTATTCTGGCGATTTTTAGCGCCGCGGGCTGGAGCTTACGCCAAAACCGGCGCCCCCGTCTTCCCGGTAAACGGCCGACCCTGGCGGTCTTGATCCCCGCTTGGAATGAAGCCCGAGCTTTGCCCCGCACCCTGACTAGCCTTCTGAACCAAGACGATCAGCCAGAGCGGATCATTGTCGCCGACGACGGCTCCACCGACGCCAGTGTGGCGGTTTTAACGGCGGAGTACGGCATTGATTTAGCCACCCCCGCTCCCCTAGCGCCGTCCCGCCGCTATCCCCATCTCTTCCTTTTGGCGAAAGCCCACAGCGGCAAGGCCGATAGCCTCAATCAGGCCGTCGCTCTGGCTCAAGAAGATGTGGTCATGGTGTTGGACGCCGACACCCGCCTCTACCCCGGTGCCGTGGCCGCCGTCCGTCGGGCCTTCGCCGAGGCGCCCCATCTCCACGCTGTGGCCGGGGTGCCCATTCCCGCCTGCGAGGGGACAGCTTGGGGCCGCGTCGCCCAGTTTTTCCAGCGCTACGAATATCTGCGGGGCTTTGTCTGGTATTTGGGCTGGAATCAATTTCAGGCGCTCACCATTATCTCCGGCGCCTGTAGCGCCTTTTGTCGCTCCACCCTCCTGGCCGCGGGGGGTTACGATTCCAACAGTTGGACGGAGGATTGCGAGGTCATTTTTCGTCTCCAAACCTATCTCCGCAGTCAGGGTCAACGCTTTCGGGTCAAGATAGAACCCCAATTCGTCGCCCAAACCGAGGCACCCCACCGGCTGGGGGATTTTCTGCGACAACGGCGCCGTTGGTTCGGCGGTTTTTTGGAAACTTTAGTTCAGTATCGGGCGCTGGTGGGGAATCGGCGCTACGGGATTTTAGGGGTCGCCTATTTAGTCCACGCCACCCTGGCGATTATGACCCCCTTCATCCTGCTGGGTGGCAGTTTAGCGGGGATTGGCTTTCTGCTCCGGGGCTATTTCTTCCCACCGCCCTGGGGTCTGATTTTCCTCGGCGCCTGGGGCTTTAACTTTTTCCTCTCCCTAGCGCGCTTCTGGTTTTACCGGGCCCAAATTAAACGGTGCGAGCAGTCTGGGTGGGGCTTATTCATTGATTACTGTCTCGCGCCC
>JBKCES010000355.1:0-3769 GCA_046304295.1 Cyanobacteriota bacterium
CTCCACCAGCGCCGGCTCTAGGGTTTCCCAACGGACGGGCGCCGCCCTCGGGCCCATCATGGTGCCGGGGGGAGGGGCTTTAGGGGCGAAAAAGTAATAGCCCAGACCGCCCCCCATTAGGCATAATCCGAGCAGAGGCCACAGCCAACGGGTTTGCCTAGGGGGCCGGCGCGGGACGGTTGACGGCGCCGGGGCATTCGTCAAGGGTTCTAGGGACGGAGGCGTTAGGGTCATGGGAAGGGGGGTTAAGAACTGTTAAGAACTTTTCCCTTATATTAACAAAAGAGCTTGTATTAATTTAGAGCTTGGAGGCTCCCTATCCGCCTATGACCGCCACCCAATCTAGAGACAAAAACGTGCTGGGGGGAGAACTGGCCTGTTGTTGCCAGTCTCCCCGCACCGGCTTCTATCGCAACGGCTACTGTCAGACCGGCCCCGAGGATTTGGGACGCCATGTGGTCTGCGCCCAGATGACAGCGGAATTTTTAACCTTTAGCCAGGAGCGGGGCAATGATTTAATCACGCCCATGCCGATGTATCAATTTCCCGGCCTCAAGCCCGGCGACCGTTGGTGCCTCTGCGCCGCCCGTTGGCGGGAAGCCCGTTTAGCCGGAGTGGCGCCGCCGGTGGATCTCTACGCCACCCACCAAACGGCGCTGGAAGTCGTCTCCCTCGAAGACCTGTTAACCCACGCCTTGCCCCTAAAGGAATCTGAATCTTAATCCTTCGGAGTCGGCGCCGATGATTGTCCCTCGCTCTCTTCCAGTCGGGCCTGCATTTTGACCGACTCCTCTAGGGTTTGGGCCTCCCGTTTAAATTCGCTCTCAAACTCCCGAGACGCCTCCTGGAAGCCCCGCAGGGCCTTGCCCAGACTGCGGCCAATTTCCGGCAATTTTTTAGGGCCAAAGACTAGGAGAGCGATTACTAAAATTAGCCCCATTTCCGGCAGACCAATACCAAAAACATTCATCTCGCCGTCTCCCAAAGAAGTGTGAAAAAATACAAAAAGATCCCGGCAAGCCGAGATCTGGTTAAAAGCTAAGAATTAACCGAGGCTAGAATCCTAACCGTTCCAATCGACGGTAAACCCTTCCAGAACTAGGGAAGAATTGTAGATTTGGAGAATAATGAGTAAAAAGACCAAAAAGAGGGCCATAAAAACCCCCATCACAGGGGTAGTGCCCCAACCGGGGACGACTTTGCCGTATTCCGAGTTGAGGGGTCGGAGAATATCGCTTAGCCGAGTACGCTGTGCCATAGATTACCCGCAGAATCGCTAAAAGGAGTTTTTTCAAGGTTCTGTAATATTATAGGAGAAGTGGTATCGTAAGCAACCTATCCCCATGGAACCCGCAGCCCTCATCGGTATTTCCTTCGCCTCGATTTTAATCGCCATTACTGGCTTCGCCATCTATACCGCCTTTGGCCCCCCCTCAGCTAAACTGAGCGACCCCTTTGAAGACCACGAAGACTAAGCGCCCCCCGTTAAACGTCAGCTTAATTGACCGCGCCATGCCTACTATTGATCTGCTTGGGGTTCCCCACGCCTACGAGCGCCTAGGGCGCGAGGCCAAAGAAGGATGCCCCGTTTTAGTGTTTGTCCACGGCTGGCTCCTGAGTCGGCAGTATTGGTATCCCCTGGCGGAAAAACTGGCGCCCCATTACCCTTCCCTCCTCTACGATCTACGGGGATTTGGGGATTCGGCCGGGACGATCGCCGAAACGGCGCCGGCCTTTGGTCTGGCGGCCTACGCTCAGGATCTCGTGGCCCTGCTAACGGCACTGGAGATTAACCAAGCTTGGCTAGTGGGTCATTCCCTGGGGGGCAGTATCGCCCTCTGGGCCGCCAGTTTAGCACCGGAGCAAATTCAGGGCGTGGTCTGCCTCAACGCCGGGGGCGGTATTTATCTTAAAGAAGAATTTGAGCGTTTTCGGGGCGTGGGAGAGCGTCTGGTGGCCTTTCGCCCCTTCTGGTTGCCGGGGGTGCCGGGTCTGGATTGGCTCTTCAGTCGCATAATGGTCGAGCAAACCCTAGAACGGCGCTGGGGGCGCCAGCGTCTGCGGGATCTGGTGCGAGCTAACCCGGAGGCGGCCCGGGGGTCTTTGCTGGAATCCACCACGGAGGAAGAGGTTCATCATCTCCCGCGTCTGGTTTCCCAACTCCCGCAACCGGTTTATTTCTTTGCAGGGCAACAGGATAAGGTCATGGAAGCTAAACATGTGAACTATTTAGCCAGTTTCCATCCCTCTTTTTACCCCCAGGGACAAAATGTGATCGAACTGCCCAACTGCGGCCACTTCGCGATGTTGGAGCAACTGGATTTAGTGGCGGAGAAATTGGGCTATATTCTAGACTCTCAAACCTAATTCCTATGACCTCTAACGAATGGAGTTCAGTAGAATGCCCAGAATTTGGTCGAGGTCTGTTTTCACATAGTATTCGCTGAGATCAATATTTACCCGTTGATCTTCCAAACTCAGAAAGCGCCAAGTGGTGCCGATGGTGACAGCGCCGTAGAGGATGGGGGTGTAATTGTTTTCCTGTTGATTAAAGATCTGGGCGGCAATCATGGCGGCGATACACTGGGCGAATCCGCTTTTGAGATTTTCATTTTTCGCTTCCACAATGGTCATGACGGGGGCACGAATGAACAGTTGCTCTGGATCTTTACTTAAAATAAAGTCGCAGACTCCCGAGAGTCCCCGTTCCGGGTCAACGGTAAATTCGGAGCCAGAAAATAGACTCATGGCGGGCTGACCTTGCCGACGCGCTTCGAGGAGAACCGGCGCAATAATCAGTTCGGAGCGGGCTTTTTCGGTGTTAATGGCGACGGCGAGATCGACTTGTTCCCGCAGAAGTTGAACCAAAGCGGCGCTGGGAACCGTCGGCGCTGTCGCGGCAAACCAGCCGGCGCTTTCCTGGAGGGTGAGGTTAAAGTCTTTGACTAGTTGATTAAGTTTGAAGTCGCTATAGCTCATGGGGAGCCTCAAAAGGCAATGCACTGCAACCGATCTTGCAACATTTGGGGGAATTGGGCGTAGTAGCGTTGATTGAGGGGAGAAGGATGGGGTAAGGGCATGAGATTAACCGAGCGCCGTTGGAGTTGTCCCTGGGCGTTAAGGGCGGTTAGGGTGACGGTTAACTGCTCCGCAAAGCGGTCTTTGCCTTTAAAAAATTTTTCCACCTCTCCCTTAGCGCCGTAGGGACTAAACCACTGAAAGGCTTCGGTGCCTAGGGTGATAATTTGTCCCCCTTGCCAGTGACAGACCAGTAATTCCTCGATAAAGGGGCGAAAGCGGTCTTTGACCTCGACGCTGTAGGCCTTATTCCCCGGCGGTTTATAGGGCACCGTATTGGTTAACAACAGGCGCTCGCAGACCGTCGCCAACTCCTGCCGATTCTGGGCCTTGCGACCCCGCCAAGCTTGAAAAAAGCCTTCCCGGACTAAAGTTCCGGCGGCGCCGATGAGGGGTTGCCCGGCGCGGACTTCATCCCGTCCCAAATCCCGTCCAAAAAAACACAACTGTCCCTGGAGGTTTCCGGCGCAGAGAATGGGTTGGAGGGGGTCTTTATCGGCGCTTTGATAGACTTCGAGATCCAAGGGGAAAGGCTGGCGCCGGGCTTCTTGGTAAACCCGTTGACGGAGATCACTCAATTCGGTCATGGACATTGGAGATTATCTCGGTAGGGGAACCACCGGCGCCGGGGCCTGGGGAAAATTAAGGGGGGCGACGGGGGCCGGCGCTTGGGGCGGGGCGGGAACTGGCG
>JBKCES010000356.1:0-8706 GCA_046304295.1 Cyanobacteriota bacterium
GAAAATGATTTTGATGTACACTTTTGCTCACCGTACCACAATGAGGGCATGTGGACTCACAAGAAAACGCTTCGACATGTAAGACTATATGTTCTGGCTCGATCGAATAATCTTCGACTTCTATGCCTGCAAGATTGAGGAGCTCGGTCAAAAGCGGTTTTGAGGTAATCATGTCAGTTTTGTATAGATTTGTTACAAAATCATATTATACCCTAAAAAGCCGGTTTTTCTTGCGGCGCAATTGCACTAGTTCTTGTAGAGCCAAGTTAACCAGTTCTTCCTGAGTGGACAGATGGGTGAGTTGAAAAGCCGCGTTGAGAAGGGAATCGTCAAGATTAACAGTGATTTGCATAAGGTGATCGCACAACTCATTTATTTCAAGGGGTTTGCAATAAATTATAGCCGAGTTCTTAGAGACCTTGCAATCAGTCGAATCCTTTTCAAATTGCAGTTTAATAAAGCCCTCATTCCCTGCCGGAATAGTCCTAAAAGCGCCGACCAGCGCCGTTTTATAGAGGATAGCGCCGATTGTCCAGCGCCACCATAGGGCGATAACCCATCTTTACCAAAACTACCAGCGCAGTTATTGTTCAGAAAAGATCCCAGTGCCGGAATAGTCCCAAAAGCGCCGACAAGCGCCGTTTTTCCAGAGAGTCAATCCCCGCCCAGCTCCGATTAGCGCCAGCACCGTATAACTCCGCTAGATTACCGATACTTGGGTTAATTTATCCATTAAATTACTGATCATTTATTATTTTGTATTACTTAATTCTTTTTGTTTGCAAGGAAAACAAAATAAATATTTGTTGTGTTTCTGATACTTAGCAAAACAATATTTAATAGTAAAAACACGTTGACTGTATAAAAATACATCCAGATTTCTTTGGGTTTATTACTAACAGTATCAACAAGAGAGAAAATTAAATTTATAAGTAGCGTAAATATCTCCATCATCAAAACAAAAACAAAATTTATTAAGACTAATTGATAAAGATTAATTAACTGCGTCTCTACTCTGCGCTCAGTCTGTGTTCCCTGTAATCTTTCAATATTTTTACTGTTACTTGTTACCAGTAACGTGACAGAAGTCATTGAAAACCCAATAAGTATTCCTAGAAAAGTAATGATATATCCATTTAATTGTTTTATGCTTTCTTTATAGCTACCTTTTTCAAGAAAAAACACATAAATTAATAACGCCATGATAAAGGGTACAAACCACTCAAATACAAACTCTCTTTTTTTGAGAGTCGTAATATAGTCTTTGATGGGAGTTAAAAACTCAAGATAAATATATTTATTCATTGTTATATAATAGCAAAATGTGTAAAATATGATCAATCATTTCTTGACTGTCTATTTCACCAGTCAAAATGTTAGTTTGAAGTTCAATATGCTGAATTCTTTTAATGATTTCTGTATCTAGCAGAATTTCATGATCATTTTCGTCTAACCCATACACTCTGATTTTTTTAATTTCTTGATTACTTACTGCGAATCTATTATAAATATCTGTGATTGGCTCTAGAATTGAACCCATACGATTGGCTTTAATTTCAATATTTATTTCCTTTTTTATTTCATGAATCCTATCAGAAAAATTTAGAAACTCACTACCCAATAATTGCCTAGATACAGAAACATATCCAAGTCGAACTCTTCTCAATTTTTGAAGTTCTTCTAAGAAATTTTCTTTGGGAATGCTTGAATACCTAATTTTGAAATCTAAGTTATTACCAGAAAGATGATAAAATCCCCCTGCAAAACTCTCTAAATATCTACTTATTCTATTAATGTTAATGCCAGACTTAATTTCTTCAAGAACAAGGATGATTTCGTCCTCATAATAGCAAAGTCCTAAATGGGTTTTTACCATGTCTCCTTCGTCTATTTGTCTAGGATTATCACGCTCTTGGAGAGTATTGCTATTGAGTAGTGGAGGACGATAGCCGTGTTCTGCTCCTTTAAAAATCCATGTCTCAATATTCGGATTATTGGGACTAACATCGGCATCACTTAAAAAGAAAAATTTTCTATCCGTTGCATCCCATCTTCTATCTTCTCTAGCTAGAGTAACTATGTAGTTAACAACCTCTCGTAATCTAAAAGCACTAAAAACGTTGCCCGCATCACTGCGGCTAACAACTTGTAGAGAATAGAAACCGATTTTTCTTGTTACTGTCATGTTCGTCTGAGTATAGGTTAGAGAAAAATTATTTCATTTACTTTGATTTTAATAGTCTTTTAACTATAGCAACGATTTTTCAACTGTTGGGGATACTCTAGCGCCGTTTTTCGGGAGAGTCAATCCCCGCCCAGCGCCGATTAGGGGCAGTGCCGTATAACTCCGCTAGACAGTCCGCTCTAAGTCTGACTGGGTAAGCGTTTAGGAAAATGTTAAATTTTATTAACGTCCAATAACGCAATTTCTCGATTCCAGTAAACTCAGTTACCGTAAGCCTCGCCGGGATCATCTCCTTAGCGTTATGCGACCCAACGGCGCTCTATGACCTTTAGATGTAAGGGGTTTCAAAGGTGAAAGGTGCGTGGGACGCACCCTACAAGATCTCCCTGACCACCCGCTTCATTCCCGGAGAGCCTAGCTCCCCAACATTAAGAGGCATATTTTGTCAAGCTATTTAAATGATGACACCCGCTAAGAGCATTGAGGAGAGAAGTCAAATTTTGTAATTTGAAGCTGACAATTTAGTTCTTTATTTATAGAACATTTAATTGGATTAATACTTCTGAAGCCCTCTGCGCCTTTACTATTTAGTTCGTTGTTAAATCTTTTTGCAAACTCAGCAACACACCTATCTTTGCTTTTTTCCAACTCAGCCAGATTTCTCTTGGCTGTTGTATCATCCCAACTTAAAGCCACTCGATGTAGTTCATCCCAGTAGTCCCGTTCTGACTGTTCTAAAAATGCATGAGCAGGAACCTCCGGTTTTGGATCAGTACCATCCGATCCTGGAGGAGGAACCTGAGAGAAGTTAAGAACTAAACCAAGAACCAGTAGAAAGAGACCAACAGGAACAGCCCATCTTCTCTGTTCTGGCGATACCTCGATTGCTCCACCAATCTTTGTCACAAAGGCTAGAACAATAACAAATAAGCCAACTACAATCAACATAATGGGTACGGGTGTACCTTGTATTGCTTGGATGATCTTTTCCAGCGTCATTTCAACGACCTTTAATTAATCTCTTGGGTTTAATTAAAATCTAACAGCTAAATGTCAATCTCGATAGACAATGCTGATGTATTTACTTCTACCAACCGACTAAGCGTGCTAACTAGGGGACATTAGGGCGGGTGGCTGTATAACACTCTAGAGTTCTGGGCAGTGAAAACAACGATTTTTCAACCGCTGGAAATACTTTAGCGTCGTTTTTTGAGGGAGTCAATCCTCGCCCAGTGCCGACTGCTCAGCGCCGCCACAAGACTGTAACAAATCTTTAACGTAAACCAGTAGAGCTGTCATCAGTCAGACTAGACCCCAGCGCCGGGAGTTTGCCAGCGCCAAAAGCGCCGGTTACCCTAGGGAGAGAGGGTTTGCCCCCGTAAAACAGAACATTACAACCCATTCTCTGCCCTCCCTATGCTTGCCACCGTTAGCTATCGCGAACTTGTCCAAAGCCAACGCGCCTACTTCAACAGTGGCGCCACCAAACCCCTAGCCTTTCGCCAGGCTCAACTGCGAAAACTGCGGGACGAGATCCAGCGCCGTCAGGAGGACATTATCCAGGCGCTCCGCCAGGATCTCGGGAAACCGCAATTTGAAAGCTATTTGGTAGAAATTTACGGCTCCCTCAAAGAAATCGATTACGCCATTAAAAACCTGCCCCGCTGGCTCAAACCCCAACGGGTCAAAGTCGGCGCCGAAGTCTGGCCCAGTTCCGCCCAGGTGTATCCCGATCCCCTGGGGGTGGTTTTGGCGATTAGCCCCTGGAACTATCCCTTTTCCCTGGCCATCGCGCCCCTGGTCGGCGCCTTGGCCGCGGGGAACTGCGCCGTGTTGAAACCCTCGGAGGCCAGCGCCGCCACCTCCCGGATTTTGGCGGAACTCCTCAATGACGCCTTTCCCCAGGACTATCTCTATGTGGCGGAAGGGGACGCGGAAACCAGTCAGGCGCTGTTGGCGGAAAAATTCGACCATATTTTCTTCACCGGCGGCACGCGGATTGGGCAAATTATCATGGAGGCGGCGGCTCGGCAGTTGACGCCCGTTACTTTAGAATTGGGCGGCAAAAGCCCCTGCATTGTCACCCCGGAGATTGACCTCAAGGAAACCGCCAAACGGATCATTTGGGGGAAATTTCTAAACGCCGGTCAGACCTGCATCGCCCCGGATTACCTACTGGTGCAAGAAGAAGTTCTGCCCCGACTCCTACCGGCGCTTCAGCAGACCTTAACCGAATTTTACGGCGCCGACCCGGCCCAGAGTCCCGACTATGGCCGGATGATTAACGACCGTCAGTTTGAGCGCCTAGTTAGTCTGCTGGGGGAAGGGGAGATCCTGACCGGCGGGCAGTTTGACCGAGCCAGCCGTTACCTGGCGCCGACCTTGGTGGTAAACCCGAATCTAGACGGCGCTTTGATGGGGGAGGAAATCTTTGGCCCGATTTTACCGATTTTGACCTATCGAGCCTTAGAAGACGCCATCGCCTTTGTTAACGCCCGCCCCAAACCCCTGGCGCTTTACCTCTTCTCCCGCAACCGTTCGGATCAGGAGCAGGTTCTCGCCCAAACCAGCGCCGGGGGAGTCTGCTTAAATGACACCATCCTCCAGGTGGGGGTGATTGAAATGCCCTTCGGCGGCGTCGGCCCCAGCGGCATCGGCGCTTACCACGGTAAACATACCTTTGACACCTTCAGCCACGCCAAAAGCGTCCTTAACAAACCCTTCTGGGGCGAGTTTAATCTGCGCTTCCCCCCCTACGGCAATAAATTAGAGCGGGTGCGGAAACTCTTCCGTTAATGCCCAACCCCGCCCCCAGGGGAGCTTCGCCCTATACTGGGGAGCGATAAAACCTTTAACGTCGGTCTTGGATATGGAATTGCTCTATGACTACGCCTGGCTGATTCCCGTCTTCCCGCTCCTGGGAGCGGCGCTGGTGGGTGTCGGCCTGATTTCTTTTAATCAAATCACTAACCGTCTGCGGCAGATTAACGCCGTCTTGATCATCACCTGTATCGGCGCTTCTCTGACCCTCTCTGTCGCTTTGCTTTGGAGCCAGATCCAGGGCCATGCCACCTATTCCTATGGCTTTGAATGGGCCAGCGCCGGAGATTTCCACCTCCAGATGGGCTATGTCATCGATCACCTCAGCGCCTTGATGCTGGTGATTGTGACCACGGTCACCTTGTTGGTGATGATCTACACCGATGGTTACATGGCCCACGACCCCGGCTACGTCCGCTTTTACGCCTACCTGAGCCTCTTCGCCTCCTCCATGCTAGGGCTGGTGATTAGTCCCAATTTGGTGCAGGTCTATATTTTTTGGGAACTGGTGGGGATGTGCTCCTACCTGCTGATTGGCTTCTGGTATGACCGTAAGGCGGCGGCGGACGCTTGTCAAAAGGCCTTTGTCACCAACCGGGTGGGGGATTTTGGTCTCCTGCTGGGGATTTTGGGACTCTACTGGGCTACCCAGAGCTTTGATTTTGGCGAAATCGGTGCCCGTTTACAGGATTTAGTTAATACCGGTGCTCTGAGCGGCGCCGTGGCGGCCTTCCTAGCGGTGTTAATTTTCCTCGGCCCTGTCGCCAAATCGGCCCAGTTTCCCCTCCATGTTTGGTTGCCCGACGCCATGGAAGGCCCCACCCCCATTTCGGCGCTGATCCACGCGGCGACCATGGTGGCGGCGGGCGTCTTTTTAATCGCTCGTATGTACCCGGTCTTTGAACCCATTCCCGTGGCCATGGACGTCATCGCCTGGACCGGTTGTTTTACCGCCTTCCTCGGCGCCACCATCGCCTTAACCCAGAACGATATTAAAAAGGGTCTAGCTTATTCCACCATTTCCCAGTTGGGTTACATGGTCATGGCCATGGGCATCGGCGCCTATTCCGCCGGTCTCTTTCACCTGATGACCCACGCCTACTTTAAAGCCATGCTCTTCCTCTGCTCCGGCTCCGTCATTCACGGGATGGAAGGGGTGGTGGGCCATGATCCGGTGTTGGCCCAGGATATGCGGGTCATGGGGGGGCTACGGAAATATATGCCCATCACCTCCGCCACCTTCCTCATCGGCACCCTAGCCATCTGCGGTATTCCCCCCTTTGCAGGTTTTTGGTCCAAAGACGAAATTCTTGGCCTGGCCTTCGGCGCCAATCCGGCGCTGTGGCTGGTGGGCTGGGGCACTGCGGGCCTAACGGCTTTTTATATGTTCCGCATGTACTTTCTGACCTTTGAAGGCGGCTTCCGGGGCAATGACCAGAGCAAAAAAGACGAGGTGATGGCTTTCTACGGCTTGCCCTCCGCCGAAAGTCACGGTCACCACGGCCACGACCCCCACGAATCCCCCTGGACCATGACCTTGCCCTTGATGGCGCTGGCGGTTCCCTCCGTTCTCATCGGTCTGGTGGGGCGCCCCTGGGCTAACCAATTTGAAGCCTTTATCTCGGCGCCGGGGGAAGTCCTGGAACCTCTCGGGGAATTTGACTGGTCGGAGTTTTACGTCATGGCGGGCAGTTCCATCGGCATTGGCCTGATTGGCATTAGCCTCGCTATTCTCATGTACCGTCAGGGTAAAATCGACCCCGCCAGCATCGCCAACCGTTTTCCGGCGCTGTACCGCTTTTCTTTGAATAAATGGTACTTCGATGACCTCTACGACCGGGTCTTTGTCCAGGGTTCCCGCCGTCTGGCCCGGCAGATCATGGAGGTGGACTACAAGGTTATCGACGGCGCCGTCAACTTGACGGGGTTAGTCACCCTAGTCAGCGGCGAAGGTCTCAAATATCTAGAAAGTGGCCGGGCCCAGTTCTACGCCCTCATCGTTTTTGCGGCGGTGTTGGGATTTGTGATCGTCTTTAGCGTCGCCTAGGGACTTTTCCCATCAGGGGAGCATGAAAATTTGTTTCCCCTGTGCCGGCGCTGTGTTGGATGTTTCCCCCCTGCCCAACTAAAAAAGCCGCTCAGGGAAGAACGGCCAGAAGCCAGCTAAATAGTAACTTGTTAAATAGTCGCTATTTGATAAACAACATTTCCTGATAACTGGGCAAGGGCCAGAGATCATCGGCGATTTCTGCTTCCAAACTATCCCCATCATCCCGAATCTCATCCATCAAGGGACGAACGATTTGAGCCAGATACTGCATATGTTCTTCAGGACTGGCAAAATGATGGTTATCTAGGGCGGCGCTGAGTTTGCCGATTTTTTCCATCATGCTCTTCACCAAGGCAGAGACTTTTTCCAAGGTCTCTGTTTCCAAATCCATACCGATCTCCTTTAGGCTTAAGACCGTATTGCCAAGGTCCGCCAGATAACGAACGGCGGCGGGATAGATCAGAGTTTTGGCCATGTTAATCACTAACTTCGCTTCCACCTCTAGCGAGAGAATATACTGCTCGGCGTAGGTTTCGTAGCGGCTGGCCAGTTCAACGGGGGAAAGCACCCCTAATTTGCTGAATAGATCCTCAATATAGGTTTCCTTGAGGACGGGTAAAGCGTCCGCTGTCGTTTTCAGGTTGGCTAACCCCCGTTCTGCGGCTAATTGATGCCACTCTTCGGAATAACCGTTGCCATTAAAGACCACGGCGCCATGCTCATCCATCACTTCCTTGAGGACGATCTGAATGGCTTGATTGAGATCGGCGCCTTTGCCGAGTTCAGCTTCTAACTTATCGCCGATCCAGTTCAGAGAATCCGCCAGCGCCGTATTCATGGCCACCAGGGGCCCCGCCACGGATTGTCCCGAACCCACCGCCCGAAATTCAAAACGGTTCCCCGTAAAGGCGAAGGGAGAGGTTCGGTTGCGGTCGCCGGGGTCGGTAGGCAGGACGGGCAGGGTATCCACCCCAATATTCATTGCGCCCTTACCCTTAGACCCCGTAATAGCTCCCCGGCTAATCTGTTCAAACACATCCTCTAATTGGGAGCCGAGATAAACAGAAATAATGGCGGGCGGAGCTTCATTAGCACCTAAACGATGGTCGTTACCGGCCGTCGCCACCACGGCCCGCAGGAGCGGCCCATATTTATGAACGCCCCGAATCACAGCGCCGCAGAAAACGAGAAACTGAGCGTTGGTATGGGGTGTGTCGCCTGGATCGAGTAGATTCCCCTGGGTCGAGTTGCCCACCGACCAGTTAACGTGCTTCCCAGAGCCGTTAATGCCCTTAAAGGGTTTTTCGTGGAATAGACAGACAAAGCCGTGTTTTTTGGCCGTGTTCCGAAGCACCGTCATTAATAACTGTTGATGATCCGTCGCCACGTTGGCCGCCTCAAAGAACGGCGCGATTTCAAATTGGCCGGGGGCGACCTCGTTATGTCGCGTTTTAGCGGGAATACCCAGTTTATATAACTTTTCTTCCACATCCTGCATGAAGACCTGAACCCGTTCGGGAATCGCCCCAAAGTAATGGTCGTCAAACTGTTGTCCCTTAACCGAGGCTTTGCCAAAGAGAGTCCGACCCGCCAATAAAATATCAGGCCGACTATTGGCAAAGTTGGCGTCAATGAGAAAATACTCTTGCTC
>JBKCES010000357.1:0-8302 GCA_046304295.1 Cyanobacteriota bacterium
CCCCCGTTTGGCTGGGGGTGGGCTGGGGGGGGTTACTTAACGGTAGCCCTTGGACTGGGAGTAAAAATCCCCCCAGACCGCCGAGGTTCGGAGGGAGTCATTAATCGGTTAGGTTTCAGCGCCGGGGAAGTCCGTCTCCGACTGTTTGAGGGTTAACCTTCGCCCAGTTTGACTTTAACCACTTTGTTTTTGGCTTCTTCCGCCTTGGGTAAAGTCAGGGTCAAAATGCCATCTTTATAGTCGGCGCTGACGGCGGTGTTTTCAATGGGAGAGGGGAGGGGAACAACCCGTTGGAATTTGCCGTAGCGGAATTCGGTGCGGGTGACGCCTTTACTTTCTTCGGTGTGTTGGCTTTGGCGCTCGCCGGAGATAGCCACTGACTCTTTGGTGGCTTGAATATCCAGATGTTCCGGGTTAACGCCGGGCAATTCTAATTTGAGGGTGTAGCCGTCGTCGCTTTCCGTCAGTTCGGCGACGGGGGTAAAGGCAAGACGCTCCAGTTCCCGCTCCGCGGGCAACACAGCTTCGTCAAAGAGCCGGTTCATTTGCCGTTGTAGCAGATCGAGTTCCCGGAAAGGATTGTAACGCGTGAGAGTCATGTGAGTCGCCTCCTTTTTAAGGCAGAAAAATTAAGATGATTGCTAGATGATTTCATCGTAAATCGCCTTCTTTTTTCCTCGGTTCGGTTCTCTAGACCTAGGCCGGGGCAGATAACCGAAATATCAGCCGAAGCCTTGCCAAACTCCGACTTTAGCTCCGGGTTATAGCGGTATTCTTGCGAATGAGGGACAGCCCTTCGGCTACGCTCAGGGCGCGAGGGCTGAGCGTAGCCGAAGCCCGTATCTCACCAATCTGCAAGCCGCTATATCTGTCGGAACTCGCCTCCCATCCCCTAAAGCGCCGGGCCTCCCGCCGGTCATGCTAAATTGTTAATGTTAACGAATGTAACAAAGGTAACGGCATGGGCTGGGATTTTTTCTCCGTCGAGACCATTCAGGCATTGGCCCGAGAGTATGGGTACTGGGCGGTTTTTCTGGGGATCGCTCTGGAAAATACGGGGGTTCCGTTGCCGGGGGAAACCATTACTCTCGTGGGGGGCTTTCTGGCGGGGAGCGGCGAGTTGAATTACTGGGGCGTGCTCCTCGCCGCGGTGACCGGCGCCGTTTTGGGAGATAACTGTGGCTATTGGATCGGGCGCTGGGGCGGTTGGCCCTTTTTGGTGCGGGCCGGTCGTCTGTTGCGCATTAAAGAACATCAATTACTAGTTGCTCGCCAACAATTTAGCAAAAACGCCCCCGGCGCCGTCTTTTTTGGGCGCTTTGTGGCCCTTCTGCGGATCTTCGCTGGCCCCATGGCGGGAATCGCCCAGATGCCCTACCCCCAGTTTTTACTCTGTAATTTTGGCGGCGCTGCGCTTTGGGCAACGTTAATGGTGAGCTTATCCTTCTTTTTGGGACATTTAATTCCTCTGACGGAGATTATCCATTGGGCCGCTCAGTTGGGGATTTTTGCCTTACTCGCCTTGGTCGGCGCCGTCACGGTCGGAATTCTCTGGAAGCGCCGAAAAGCGCAGGTGGAGGCTTAGACCCGACCTGGGATTTTTGCTAAGGAGCTTTTGCGGAATGGAAGGGCGCCGAGCCGGACAAATAACCCGTTAAAACGCCGCCGACCACCGCCATCAGGGCCAACGCCAAAAGAACCGGCCGGAGACCGAACAAACTTTCCGCTACCCCCGCTAAGGCTAAGGGCAAAGAAAGGGCGATATTGTTGACGTTATTTTCCAAACCAAAGAC
This sequence comes from Cyanobacteriota bacterium, assembly GCA_046304295.1. Lineage (GTDB taxonomy): Bacteria > Cyanobacteriota > Cyanobacteriia > Cyanobacteriales > Microcystaceae > Synechocystis. The sequence goes on from JBKCES010000357.1 coordinate 1,794, forward strand.
CTTGCCGTGGAGTTCCGAGGGCGTTTCTGACTGCATCACCGTTTGCATCGGCACCCCCACCAGAGAGGCGAAAAACCCTAACGTCAGGATGGCGATTAAGGTGAGCCAGAGACTGTAGTTAAAGAAAGCCAACCCCGTCAGACAGGCCCCCATCCCCAAGGAGCCCCAGAGACCCAAACGAATTGGAGAAAACTTCTGACCGGCGGCGCCGATCCCCAGGGCGCCGACGGCCATGCCTACCCCGCCGCAGGCCAAGAGAAAGCCAAACTGAGACGCTTTCAGCCCCGGTAGATTGGCTGTCATGCTCACCGCCAACACCGACAGGGCCGCAAAAATAGAAAACAGAATTTGTAGTTGGATCACGGCGTTGCGCACCCGATGATTTTTCGCCAGATACCGGAGACCGTCTAGAATATCGCTCAAGACATGGGGATAGTCGCCATTAGGCGGCTGTTTTCGCTCGCCGGTTTTCAGGACTAAGAGCAAAATTCCCGCCAGCACATAGGCTCCCCCCACGACCCCCACTTTTCCTAGATCCCAATCGCCCTGAATAGCAGCAAACAAGCGATCTGCCAATGCCAATAGAGGCTCCCCAATAGCGAAGCCCACAATTAACACCCCCATTTGAGTCAGGGTGCTGAGGGAGTTGGCCGCCAGAAGATGGCGACTACGAACCACCAGCGGCAGGGCCGACTGCTCGGCGGGGGCAAAAAATTGAGTCAGGGTAGAGACCAAAAAGGTGACGAACAACAACGCCACAAAGCCCAAGGGGAGGTGAAACCGCTCCTGCTCGGCAAACTGCCAGCGCCGCAGGAAGCCAGGGAGCCAGGTCAGGCCAATGGCGAGGGTTTTATCCCGGGCGAGCCACATGAGGGGCGGCAAACTTAGTACCAATAGTCCCCTCAAAAAGTTTGTGATCACTAAAACTTTTTTTTTGTGCCAGCGGTCCACATAGACCCCTGCTAGGGAGCCAAAGAGGACCGCCGGGATGGTGTTGGCGATCATAATGGCGGAGACCCAGCCGCTAATGGATTGATTGGCCCCCTGGTAATGATTAGCGATTAGTGCAATCATTAGTACTAAATAAAACTTATCCGCCAACTGGGAAAAGATCTGTCCACTCCAAAGGGTCAGAAAGCGGGGGTTACGTAAAACGGGTTTAAAACCTTGATTACCGGACAGCAAGGGGAAACCGATGGGTAAATGGACGGCGGGAAATTCCCTCTCTAAAACTTTAACCCGAATCTGAGACCCCAGACTGATTTAGAACTCTAGATCGACTAAATTGTCCAACAGTTGCGCCGCCCGCAGGGTTTGTCCGAAATGGAGCTGAGCGTAATCCCGCAGGAGGCACTCTACCCGCGCCCAATGGCGGGGGGCGACGGGGGGCCGCGCCTGGGACAGATCCGGCAACCGGGCGCCGGGGAGTTGTTGCAGGAGAAAGAGGTCGTAGGGGTCGAGACGCCGTTCCTGTCGGCTCCGTCGAGGATCTTGGCCAAGGAACTGTAGCTGCACCAGCCCCCCCCGCTCAAAACAAAAGCCTATCCGCCACCCCAGGGTCGTAAAATCCGGGGCGATCGGCGCTTCTGTCACGAGACAGCGATAGACCTGAGGGGCCACGCCCCCTAGCGCCAGCAGGTGAAAAAGAGCCTGAGACAAAAGCTCGTACAGACGGCTATCGGTGTCGGCGCTTTCAACTCGCGAGAGATGTTCGCTCAAGAGGCCGTAGAGTTCCGCCTGGGGCTGTTCCTTTAGAGCGAGAGCCAGGGCCGCCTGGGCCAAATATTGTCCTGCGGCGAGTTTGCCGACACTGGCAGTTAGGCCCGGATAAGCGCCGAGGGGTTCGGCTTGTAAAATTCGGGCTAAACTCCGGCCCTGACTCAGAAAAAATTGGTTGACGCTAAAGATTTGACAGCGCCCCCCTAGAGCCGATTTCGGTTTGCGAGCGCCAGGCGCCGCGGCGTTGAAGAGTCCTTCCTCCGGGGAAAGAATCGTTAAAAGTCGGTCTGCTTCCCCCAGGGGCGCCGATTTGAGGATCAGACCGGTGGCGGAATAGGCGAGGCCCATATCAGGTATCCGTTATCATTGCGTCGGAGAAGCGAAACTCTAGTGTAACGCCCCCTCGGAGGGAGAGGAAACCGCAGACAGAAGGGGGATCAAACCCAAAAATGGGTTTTTAATCTTGAGCTTTTTGAGATGCCTTCTAAAGGACGAAATGGCTACTTTGCAGGCTGGAAACCCCGGAAACAGCCAGTTCAAACTCTTGGCTACCGTCGCCGTTAGTATCTCCGGAGAGTAAACCTCCGGCAAAACGCAACTGCCCCGCCTGGCCGGAAAAATTGCCGGCGCCGATGAAGTTGAAGGCTTGGTTTCCCGCCAGTAAGGTATTGGCGTCAATGGCGGCCAGGTCGATCAGATCCCGATCCGTTTCAAAATCGAGAATCCAGTCTCGGTTGGCGCCTTGGCCAATTTCGGCCGTGGAGTTGAAGACAAAGCTGTCGCAACCGTCACCGCCGGTAAGGGTGTCGGCGCCTAAACCGCCAGTTAAAACGTCGTCGCCGCCGCCGCCAAGGATAACGTCGTTTCCGGCGGAACCGATGATCGTGTCATCGCCCCAATTGCCGTCGATGCGCAGATTAGCACCGATCAGTTGGGTGGTGGAAAAATCGAGGAGGTTATCATCCCAGCGCCCCCATAGGGTAACGGTTCCTGCGGTGCCGGTGGCGTCGATGATTTCAATGCCGCTGGCGGGGCCGAAACTGAGCAGACCGATATCCACATTGCCGGAGCCGAGCGCCAGAATCCGGTCAACGCCGCTGGCGCCGGTATCGCTGTAGGTGTCGTAACCATCGAAGGCGTCCCATTCGTCCGAGACGTAGCCCCGAACCCAGTAATTATCGGAGCCGTTGCCGCCGTTAAGGAAGTCATCCTCGCCGCCGCCGATGATGATGTCGTTCCCCGCCGTGCCGGTGATGGTGTCGTTACCCCAGTCGCCGTCAATGCGAACATTACCGCCGACAAAGATCGTCGCCGAAAAATTAAGGATGTTACTCTCCCAATTCCCTAAGAGGGTGACAGCCCCCCCGGCGCCGGTTCCGTTAATCATTTCGATGCCGCTGGCGGGGCCAAAGGTTTTCAAGCCGATATCCACGTTGTCGGAACCTAGGGCTAAAATCCGGTCGGTTCCCGTGGCGCCGGTATCTCCATAGGTATCGTAGTGCTCAAAGGTGCCCCAGTCTTCAGAGACATAGCCCCGAACCCAGTAATCGTCGGAGCCGTTGCCGCCGTTGAGGGTATCGTCGTCGCCGCCGCCGATAATGATGTCGTTACCCGTTGTGCCGGTGATCGTATCATTGCCCCAATAACCGTTGATTTGGATATTAGAGCCGACAAAGGTCGTCGCCGCAAAGTTAAGAACGTTGCTCTCCCAATCTCCCAGCAGGGTGACGGTTCCCCCGGCGCCGGTTCCATTAATCATTTCGATGCCGCTGGCGGGGCCAAAGGTTTTTAAGCCGATATCCACATTGCCGGAACCTAGGGCTAAAATCCGGTCAGTTCCCGTGGCGCCGGTATCTCCATAGGTATCATAGTGCTCAAAGGTGCCCCAGTCTTCAGAGACATAGCCCCGAACCCAGTAATCGTCGGAGCCGTTGCCGCCGTTGAGGGTATCGTCGTCGCCGCCGCCGATAATGATGTCGTTACCCGTTGTGCCGGTGATTTTATCGTTGCCCCAATAGCCGTTGATTTGGATATTGCCGCCGATAAAAGTGGTTTTAGAAAAATCTAAAGTATTAGCGTTCCAGTCCCCTAGGAGGGTGACGGTTCCCTCGGCGCCGGTTCCGTCGATGATTTCGACGCCGCTACCGCTAAACTTGGCCATACCGACATCCACATTGCCGGCGCTGAGAGCCAAGATCCGGTCCGTGCCGCTGGTTCCTTTATCGGCAATGGTGTCAAAGGCCTCAAAGGTTTCCCAGGTTTCGTCAAAGAAACCAAAGTAGAGGTAATCGTCGGAGCCGTTGCCGCCGTTGAGGGCATCGTTGTCGCCACCGCCGATGATGACGTCGTTCCCCGTCGTGCCAGTGATCTTATCATTGCCCCAACCGCCGTTGATTTGAATATTACCGCCGATGAAAGTGGTTTTAGAAAAATCTAAAGTATTGGCTTTCCAGTCCCCGAGAAGAGTGACAACCCCCCCGGCACCGGTTCCGTCAATCACTTCAATGCCAGTGGCGCTAAATTTCAGCAAACCAATATCCACATTGCCGGCGCCGAGGGCCACAATGCGGTCGGTTCCCGTTGTCCCCGTGTCGGTGTAAGTATCAAAGCCCTGGAAACTCCACCAGCCCTCCGCTTCGTTGCCGGAAACAAGATAGGTATCGGAGCCTTGGCCGCCGTCTAATTTATCATTCTCGGCGCCGCCGTCGAGGAAATCGTCCCCCATTCCACCCTTGAGAGTATCCACTCCCCAGTCGCCGTCCAATAAATCATTACCGGCCCCGCCATCCAGGGTGTCGCCGCCGCCGTAGCCCAAAAGATGATCGGCGCCCGTCGTTCCCGTCACGGTATCTTTACTCTCGGCGCCGAGAATGACCACTTTTTGCCCATAGAAATAATTGAGCCAACTGGCCACGTCCTCTAGGTAGGCGTTGGCGTCGCCATCTTCGTTAACCAAGCGATCTTCTTCAATCTCAAAGCCGATGTGATAAAGACCGTCCGCCACGGTATTGACTAAGTTTTGCCCGAGGTACTGAGTGATGGCGCCGTTATTTTGAACTTGATGATAACCCGTTTCCGTGCCGTCTTCATCGTCTCCGTGAAGTTCCAGAAAAAGCGGATAGTGATTATCCCGCACCCATTGGTTAATTAAACGGACATCGTAGCTGGTGATCCAACCGTCGCTGTTAACCCCGGTCGCTTCGATGGCGTCAATGATTAAGTGGTTTAAACTATCCGCCGCAGAGGCGCCGCTGTTAATATTCCCGGCGCAAGTCCATTTCGCTAAACCCGTATCCAGCTTAATGGTGTCGACAATTTTATCCAACCCTGTGCCGGTGGTGGATTGATCAATATAAAAATAAGCCGCCCAATCCGCCACGTCTTTAACCATGGCGTTGGCGTCGCCGTCTTCATTGCGGAATTGTCCGTTCTGGATCTGAAAACCAATGTGGTAAAGCCCGTCCGCTACGGTGTCAACCAAATTTTGTCCAAAATACGTCGTGTTAGCGCCGTCGTCTTGCACCAAATGAAAACCGGTTTCTAAATTATTTTCATCATTTCCATGAAGTGCTACAAATTGGTTATAGCGGGCTGTGTTACTCCGAATCCAAGTGTTAATTTGAACAATATCCGCTTCGGAAATCCAACCGTCCGCCGCAAGATTATAGGTGGTAATCCCGGTTTTAATTAAAGCGTTTAAACCGTTGGCCGCATCGGCGCCGCCTGCGACGTCCGCCCAGGGAATTTTATTGGCTAACCCGCCGTCGGCGATCACCAATTCCGTAATCTGGTCTAAACCCGTATTGGTTGTGGCCCGGTCGGTGTAGAACTGGGTCAGCCAATCGGCGACGTCTTTAACCATGGCGTTGGCGTTGCCGTCTTCGTTAAGAAAAGCGCCGTTTTGGATCGGAAAACCAATGTGATAAATTCCGTCTAAAACCGTATCGACTAAATTCCGGTTGCGGTAGCGTTGGCTGGCGTTATTATTCTGCACCAAGTGAAACCCGGTTTCCACCGTCCCGTTATCATCTCCGTGGAGGGCGGTAAATTCCGCTAGACGATTGGCTCGAATCCAGGCGTTAATGGCCGTGACATCGCTGATAGTAAAAATACCGTTACTGGCGACACCGGTGGCTTGTTTAGCCTGTTGAATGAGCTGATTTAACCCGTTGGCCGCCGTCATGCCGCCGCTGATATTCGTTCCTAAATTGGCACCGGCTAAACCGGGATCTCGACCAATCTGTTCAACGGTCTGATCCAAACCCGTCCCCGTAGTTCCTAGGGGGAGATTCGTCGCCAAAGAATAGGCTTTACTGACCATAGTTAAGAGTCCTCAGAAAATTATTAGTGTTGTTAGTCTGTCCCCACACTCCAATAAAACAACAAAAACATTGTTTTATTGAGCCATCAATCCCGTCGTTGAGATTATCATCTTAGGCTAAGTTTCTTCCTTTTGTAATCGCCTCTATAGATTCACGGAAATTAAGGGATATTAATCTAATATTAGCTAATTTATCTGTAAAAGTGCCGAGTTTTTTTCTAGACAAACCGTCCCCGGCGCTCTGCTAAGAGTCTTGAGGGCTACAGCGGCGGGAAATCCGGGAGCGGAGTCAATCTGACTGAGGCTAAAAGCCTAGCTGGTCAGCAGGGGCTGAGTGACGGACACATTTTTTAATACAAAAAGGGGTACGGATCAGGAAAAACCCTGAAACTCCTGAATGAGAGAAAAGGTGATGCGGCGATAGTAGCGGTCACGAGCCTTTTGGTCAGCAAAACGGGGCAGAGGCGCA
>JBKCES010000358.1:0-6104 GCA_046304295.1 Cyanobacteriota bacterium
GGGAGAACATAAACCGTTAACGCACAAATTGGGGCATAACCTGGGCGGAGGTGAGTAAACCAAAGAAGCCCTGACGGTGGTATTCTAGCCCAGCTTTTAAATAACCGAAGGCGGGGCCGCAGACATTGGCCGCCATACTGGTTTCGTCCCCGAGGGTGAAGGTGTGGGTGGAAATTTTGCCCTCAAAAGTGCGGCCAGTCAGTTCCATTTTGGTGCTGAGGGGCTTTTGGGGGTTGCGGGTATCCACCACGCCCCCGACCGTGACCCGGTCTCGGCCACAGATCCCCGCCAGTTCTAGCAAAATATCGTCGGCGTGCTCCATATTTTCTAGGGTTAAAATCCCTCCGGTCTGGTCTAATAACTGGCTCACCTCTTCGTCGCTCATTGTTTTAGCCTGATCCACCGTAAAGCCCGGCAGATGGGCGATGTCCTCCCGGATGGTGGCCCGGTAAGCCTCCCAGTTGGCGATGCCCACCCCGAAGGTAATTTTAACCTGGTGAACCTCCTGGAAACTCTGGGCCGCCAGCGCCGCCGCCGCGGTGAGTAAGCCAGGGGTGGCGCCGCAACCGGTGATATAGGTAATGCCCGCCTGGGCTAGGTCTGACCGTAGTTCTAACAGTTGTTCCACGGCGCTGGTGCGTTTGAGGGCATCCACTAAGACTCCCCGCCAGCCGGAGCGGATGAACTGCCGCGCCACCTCTGCCATGAAGGTATTGGGCAGATTAGGCAGAGCTAGAAAATAGCCATCCACCTCCGCCTGGGGAATTAAATCGGCGATGGCTTGGGAACTGAGGCGACCCTGGGGTGCAAAGCCCACGGAGCCTTGCTCTTGGTAAGCCTGGGTTAAGACATCGCCCTCTAGCCCCTGGGGAGCGTAGGCGTAGCCCCGCTGATCCGCCGCCGCCACCCAGCGCATTTCCTGTTTCGGCGCCAAGATCCGGGCGCAGGCTTGTCCTAAACCGCCAAAGCCGAGGATGCCCACCCGCAGGGGCGCTAATTTTTCCGTAGTCGTCATGGATTAATGATTCAGAGTAAGTACAAGAGGGTTTGCAGAGAAACCGAGGGCTGAGCGTAGCCGAAGCCCTCGACAGAGGCGGGCTTCAATGACAGTGTTCCCGAACGGCCCGCAGACGGTCGGAGTAGTGCCGCATGACTTCTAGAGCAAACATCGGCGCTTGTTGGACGGCGAACATAAAATGCTCCCGGTCCATCAGGGCCAGTTTGCAGTCGGTTTTTGCCAGGGTGGTGGAACTGCGTTGGTGATTTTCGTGGACAATAGCGCCGACGCCGAAAACATCCCCCACGTTCAGGGTTTCCAAGGTTTTACCCCCAACTTGAACCTCCACTTCCCCAGAGACAATACCGTACATACCCACTTCCACATCCCCGTTGCGAAAGATAATGTCTCCCGCTTTGTATTCGCGCTCTTGGCCGGTTTCAAAAATCTGGATGGTATTGAGTAAGACAGACATGGGACAACCTAGGAACTGCGACCTTCTCAATTTACTCCAAAATCGCCCCCGCCCCGGCGCTCTCACCCCGAGGGGAGAACCCAATCCTCATCCCCAGTGATGGTTAAGCCCCAGCGCCGCTAGGAGGGAAAATTGAGTGAGCAGAATCGCGCCGTAGAGCCAAGCTCGCCCTCGTAGAAGAGCTAGCCCCAGTCCCAGGGTTTGCAGATTTACCCAGGCTCCGAGGAGCAGGAAACCCAACAGAGCGCCGGACCAGAGGGTTTCCAGATAAGGCACTAAAAAACTGACGTTAAAAATGCCGTTGAGGGGAAACACCGCCCCCAAACCCAACATTAAAAAGACCTGTTGACTGGGGGTAACAGCCCAAGTTAAGGCCTGAGCGAGGGGGAAGAAGACCGCGATCAAGGCCGCGAGGGCGCTGGTTAAAACCACAATCCCCGCCAATTCCAAAAATTCGTCCCCCAGGGCTTGGACTGAAAGCCTCAGCTTTTCGCCTAGGGAGCGTTGAGATAGGGGAGCAAACTCCGAGCCATAGTGGAGGTTGCCGCTCTGGTGCAAGGGATCGACTTCGGTGTCCTCGGCCTTTACTCTCGGCTCCCGCAGAAGACGGGTCGGGGATTCGCCGTAGAGGCTAAACCACAGCCCCGCCAACAGCGCCGCTATCCAGGTCAGGGCGATGCGCAGAAAGATTAACTTGGGTTGACCGGCCAGAAAGGTCAGAGTTAGCACCACTGCGGCCCAATTTAACGTCGGCGCTGCCACCCAAAAGGCCGCCACCACCGGTAGCGGCGCACCCTGACGCAACAAACGCCGGGCCACCGGCGCCGCGCCCACGCCTCCCAGGGGAAAGAGAATTCCTAAGCCGGCGCCCAGCAAACTGCCCAGTAAACGGTTCTGGGGCAATCGACCGATCCAGCGCTGGCGGTCCGTCCAGACCAGTAAGAGGCTAGAGATCAGGGTTCCCAATAAGAGGGACGGCAGGGTGACGCAAAGATAACTCACAAAGCAAGTTAGGGCTAAGGTCAAAGTCTCGGGAGAGAGGGGAGGCATCGCGTCAGACGGAGTGCAGGCAAAGATCTCCCCAAGATTACCCCAATTTCGCGGCCCCCTTCCCCCGACCTACGGTGTACACAGATCTCGGTTAGAGGCTCAGTTTTCGTGCTCTATCCACCTAAATCTCCCTTTGCAAGGGGGACTTTGAAGCCGGTTCCCCCCTTTCCAAGGCGCCGTACTGAGCTTGTCGAAGTAGGGGTTAGGGGGGATTCTGACAGTTGTGTATACATGGTAGCTTCTCCCTACTGGGGCCCCGTCAGTTGCTCAACTTGATTTTCCCGCTTCTCGCTAGGGCGCTTCAGTTTCGGCTTGGGCATCATTTGTAGCAAGGCTTTATTGATCTGCTCTCGGGTGTCGGCGCTGGCGGATTTAAGGGGCTGGGGCAGGAATTTATCCCCGACGCCCACAAAGATCACGCCCCCGATGATGACGGGCGGCAGAATTTTCATCAACAGTTTGCCAATCCACATAGTTTTGATCTTCTAATAAGCTCCCCCTCTTGGAAGTTACGGTGTACGCAGAGTTTGGCTAAAGACCTCAGTTTTGGATTTGATCCCCCTAAATCCCCCTTTACAAGGGGGACTTTGAAAAGTTTTCCCCCCTTTCCAAGGGGGGTTAGGGGGGATCGTGACACGTGTGTGTACACGGTAGCTTTTGGGAGGGGAACCGAAAACTTCTGATTACGGCCTAATGTAGCAACTTCGCCCCGAAATGTCAGGCTGAGCGCCGGGTTTTTACCCTTAAGATAGAGAAACGCAATTTTGTCCGCTGAGTTTCGCTATGTTTAACTGGTTCCGCCGTCAATTTGGCAATAACGCCCCCGACGCTACCCCGGCGCCGGAGGAAACGGCCAGTCCGCCGCCAGAAAGCGAAGCCCCAGAGGCAGAAGACCCCCAGGCCTATTTAGCTTGGGCCAAGGAAGCCTACCAAAATATCCAGGAGCGCAAGGGACAAACGGAGGCCAGCCCGGAAGCGCCGGAGGAAACCAGCGCCGTCACTGCCGAACAAGAACCCGAAATAGCAACGGAGAAAAGCCCCGCCTGGCTCCAAAAATCCGACCGCCTCGAAGCTCTCAAGGAAACGGCGCTGGAGACCCCGGAGGTGCCGGCCCTCCAACCGGCGCCGGAACCGGACGAGGATTTTCTCTGGTCGGCCCAGGTGCTGGCGGCCCAGGGCCGAGCTCCGGAGGACGTCGCAGAAGAAGAAATTAACTGGCTCAGTAAACTACGTCAGGGCCTCACCAAAACCCGCCGCAATCTGGTCAATCAACTCAAGTCCATTGTCGGTCAAGGCCCCCTTAATCCAGAGGCGGTGGAGGAAATCGAGGCGCTGCTCCTTCAGGCCGACGTCGGGGTGGCGGCGACGGAACACATTATCGAAACCCTCCAAGCCAAACTGCGGGAGGAAGCCCTACCGCCGGATCAGGCCATCGCTTTCCTGAAGGGAATTTTGCGGGACATCCTCGATCAACCCCTGCAAAGCCACCCCGAAACCTTCGCCCCCCAGGCGGACTGTTTAAATATCTGGCTCCTCACCGGGGTTAACGGCGCCGGTAAGACCACCACCATCGGTAAACTGGCCCATTTAGCCACGAACTCCGGCTATCAGTGTTTAATCGCGGCGGCGGACACCTTCCGGGCGGCGGCGGTGGAGCAGGTTAAAGTCTGGGGCGAACGAACCGGGGTACCGGTCATCGCCAATCCGGGGCAAAACACCGACCCGGCGGCGGTGGTCTTCGACGGCATCAGCGCCGCCCAGTCCCGGCAAGTGGATTTACTCCTGATCGACACCGCCGGGCGCTTGCAAAATAAGAAAAACCTGATGGACGAGTTGGCCAAGATTCGTCGAATTATTGATAAAAAGGCACCGGACGCTCAGGTGGAATCTTTACTGGTGCTGGATGCCACACTAGGGCAAAACGGCCTCCGCCAAGCTCAGGTCTTCTCCGAGGCGGCTCGACTGAGCGGGGTGGTTTTAACCAAACTGGACGGCACTGCTAAGGGGGGCGTAGCCCTAGCGGTAGCCCAACAGTTAAACCTCCCCATCCGTTTCATCGGCGCCGGGGAAGGCATCGAGGATCTGCGCCCCTTTTCCAGTTACGAATTTGTGGAGGCACTGTTAAACGGTTAGAGTCGGCGCTCTAGAATTGGGTCTGTTTGTCCCTCATCCTCCCTCAACCATGACTGTCAAACTTTATTTTCTGCGTCACGGTGAAACCACCTCTAGCCAAAGCGGCACCTACTGCGGTCGGGTGGATATTGACCTCACCGACGCCGGTTATCAAATGGCCCAACAGTTCGCCGAAGCTTACCAATTTCTCCACTGGAAGGCGATTTTCGCCAGTCCCCTCAACCGCACCGTCGCCACCGCCCAACCCCTGAGCGAGAAGATTGGGCTGAAAATCCAAAAACGCACCGGCCTAAAGGAAATCGCCTATGGCAAATGGGAAGGAAAAACCCCGGAGGAAGTCAACGCCGAGTTTCACGACGACTATGTGCGCTGGCTGGCAGACCCCGGTTGGAACGCGCCCACCGGTGGCGAAAAGGGCATTGATATCGCCCGCCGCAGTTCAGAAGTTCTCGAAGAAATCGAGCAGACCTTCGACGAAGGCAATATTTTAGTCGTCTCCCATAAAGCCACCATTCGCATTATGCTCTGTGCCCTCCTGGGCATCGACCTGGGGCGCTATCGGGACCGCATTGGCATCCCGGTAGCCTCCTTGAGCATTGTGGAAATGGCGGAGCGAGGGCCCTTAATCGAAGTCATGGGAGACCGAGCCCACCTCAGTCGGGAACTACGGGAACGGGCTGGAACCTAGCGCCCCAAGGAAACGGCCGGACGGTACCGGCTCGGATCTTTCCCGAGGCTCTCTTCAAAGATGGTCAAATTGCCGGGTCTGCAACGCTTGATCTGAACGCCAATCCCCTGAGCACCTTCCTGGCTCAAGTCTTCTAAGTAGCCCTTGTAGGCGCTTTCGGCTTCCCCGGAGCTGAAAAAGGGGCCAAAGTAGTAGGTGCAACGGGGGGTTTGGGTGACGACTTCAACCCAAACCGCCAACCCCAGTTGATTAAGGACAGTTAACACAAGCTCTTTCATCGGGACTTGCCTAAATACAGTGGAGACGATGCTATTCTAGCCCTAGTCAGGAAATGTTTCTTAACATTTCCTGAGCCGATGCCTACCGTTATAGCCCCAACCTAGGAGAGAAGCGGTCTTCAGGGATACAGATTTTAAACTTAGCCTCAATTTAGCGGCTGACGCAGCACCGTCGTTTACCCCTGAGTGACGGACACATTTTTCAATACAAAAAGGGTACAAACCAGGAAAAACCCTGAAATTCCTGAATAAGAGAAAAGATGATGCGGCGATAGTAACGGTTACGAGCCTTCTGATCGGCAAAACGGGGCAAAGGCGCGATATTGAGTAAATGAGAGCAGAAAAACCTACATTCCGCAGGTTGGTAACCCTGCTGAGATATTTTACCAATGACCATCAAATCCTTCTCCTGTAAACATTACAGGTGGCTCAATCCCTTACTGGGACTAGGTTTTGAAAATATGGTATCCATGAGGGGCACAA
>JBKCES010000359.1:0-3967 GCA_046304295.1 Cyanobacteriota bacterium
GGGGAGGTGAACATGAGCTACGCCCATCCCCTTTACCAGGGTTCTACCGGCCACATGTTCGGAGCCCAAAGTCGCCCCATTACCGAAAAGGGAGACGCCAATTTAATCTGCGGCACCTACGTTTTACCGGAGGTCTTCCCGGAATTAACCCCCATTTTTAAACCCGGCGCTCCGGTTTTCCACATCGACCTCAACGCCTACGAAATCGCCAAAAGTCATCCGGTGGATCTGGGGCTGGCTAGCGATCCCAAGTTAACCCTGGCGGCGCTGGGGGATTTATTGGAGCAAACCCTGACGGCGGAGCAACGGCAAGGGGCCCAAACCCGAACCGAGGCCATCGGCGCCGCTAAGGCCGCTAAGATTGAAGCCGCCAAGGCCGCGGATCTGGCCGCCAAGGCCGATGTTCCTTTAGAATTTGCCACCTTCATGGCGGAGTTGGCGCCGCGTCTGCCGGAGGACGCCATTATTTTTGACGAGGCGCTGACCTGCTCTCCCCCCATTAGCCGTTATTTTCCTCCCACAGAAACCGGGCGTTATTTCTTAACCCGGGGCGGCTCCCTAGGGGTGGGAATTCCCGGCGCTATCGGCGCTCAGTTGGCTAACCCCGATAAATTAGTCGTCGGCTTTACCGGGGACGGCGGCAGTCTCTACACCATCCAGGCGCTTTGGACCGCGGCCCGCCACAACATCAACGCCAAGTTTGTGATTTGCAACAACCGCACCTACAAGCTTCTGCAACTGAACATCCAGGCTTACTGGCGGGAGCAGGCGGTGGAGGCCCATGATTTTCCCCTCAGTTTTGATCTCTCCCGTCCCGTCATTCGCTTCGATGAGTTGGCCCGCTCCCTCGGAGTAGAAGCGGCGCGGGTGGAAACCCCGGAGCAGATTGTGCCCGCCATCGAAACGGCGCTGGCCCATCCCGGCCCCTTTTTACTGGACGTGGTGGTCAAGGGGGATATTCACCCGGAGATGATCGGGGTGCGGTGCGGGCAGTAGCGGCGTTATTAATTCCACTCCCCCTCTTGGAAGCTACCGTGTATATACAACTGTCAGAATCCCCCCTAACCCCCCTTGCAAAGGGGGATTTAGGGGGATCAAACCCAAAACTTAGGTCTTTAACAACAATGTTTTTTGTATTAAAGAACTATGGGGTCAAAACTCTTTTTTCTAGCAAAAGGTGAATAACTCATGACTTCTACCGATTCCTTCGACTACATCATCGTCGGCGCCGGTGCCGCGGGGTGCGTACTGGCCAACCGGCTGACGGAGAACCCGGACTGTCGGGTCTTGCTCCTGGAAGCGGGGCTCCCGGACGACGACCCCAATATCCACAGCAAGGACGGATTTATCAAACTCTGGGGCACGGATTACGATTGGCAGTTCCATTCTGAACCCCAACCGGAACTGAACGGACGCTCGATCTCCATTATCCAAGGCAAGGTGTTGGGGGGCGGCAGTTCTGTCCACGCCATGATGTACGTCCGGGGCAACCGTCGTAATTTCGACCAATGGCGAGATCTGGGCAGCCCCGGCTGGGGCTATGACGAGGTTCTGCCCTATTTCCGCAAATCCGAGGATTACGCCGGGGCCATGTCCGAGTACCGCAGTCAGGGCGGCCTCCTCTCGGTGCGGCCTTGCCCGACTTTAAGCCCCAGCGCCGAAGCCTTTTTGAGCGCCTGCGACGAGTTGGGCTATCCCCAAGGGGACGGGGACTTTAACGGCGCCGTTCAGGAAAATCAGGGAACGGTGATGCAGTTTAATCTTACCGCCGAGCATCAGCGGGCCAGTTCCGCCTCCGCCTTTTTAACCCCGGTTCTCTCCCGTCCGAACTTAACCGTCCTCACCGGAGCGCCGGTTACCCGCGTTCTCTTCCAAGGCAATAAAGCCACAGGGGTGGAATATCTTCAGGACGGGCAAAGCCGACACGCCGAAACCACCGGGGAAGTGATCCTCTGCGGCGGCGCCTTTCTCTCGCCGAAACTCCTGCTCCTCTCCGGCGTCGGCGCTGCGGCCCATCTCGAAAGTCTAGGGATTCCCGTTGTTCTCGATCTGCCTGGGGTGGGGCAAAACCTCCAGGATCATCTGCGCCTGCAAGTGATCTTCAAATCCAAACAGGAGTTACCCCTGCCGGCGCTCCTCTGCGAAACGGCGCTGTTTACCCATTCTGAGGGCGACCGCAACGCCTGTCCCGATATCCAGATTAACTTTAGCTCCGGTATTCCTGGTTTTCCGCCCCCGGAATACGCCCAGATCATCGACGGCCCCTTTTCCATTTTTGTCCCCATCCTGATCCAAGCCCAGAGCCGGGGCGAGGTGAAACTCCGCTCTAGCGATCCCCTAGCGCCGCCCATCATTGATCCCAAGTACCTGAGCCATCCCCAGGATCTGCAAACCTATCTCCGGGCCATTGAACTCTGTCGGGAGATCGCCGGAACCTCCGCCTTCGGCGCTTTTAACGACGGCGAAATCGCCCCCGGCGCGCTTAACGGCGACGAAGCCTACATCCGCAAATACACAGAAACCATCTGGCATCCCGCCGGCACCTGTCGGATGGGGAACGACGACCTAGCGGTGACGGACGCTCAACTGCGGGTTCAGGGTCTGGAAAATCTGCGGGTGATGGACGCCTCTGTTATGCCCAAGGTCACCAGCGGCAACACCTACGCCCCCTGTGTGATGATTGCTGAAAAAGGCGCCGATCTGTTAATCAGTTAGCAGTTAACAGTTAACAGTTATCAGGGAAGTATCCTGAGCGAAGCCGAAGGATACTCAACTTTAAAAATCAGCCTGTTTTGTTTCTTTACTTTTAAGGAGTTAACCCGTGTCTAAAAAAATCCTAGTCATCCTCTCCGAATGGGGCTATTGGGGCGAAGAGTTAGTCGGCCCCTACGACGTTTTGCTAAAAGCCGGTTACAGTTTCGATTTCGCCACCGCCAAGGGTCGCAAACCCCCGGCGCTTCCCCCTAGCATGGACGAGACCTACGTAGATCCGCCCCTAGCGAAGTGCGTCACCGACGCCCATTTTGCCAAACGGACTAAGGAGGTGGACGGCTCCGATTTATTGGCCAAACCCATCAATATTTCCGAGTGGTTCCCGGCGATGCCCTATTTCAACAGCGCCAATTTTGGCCATGAACTGGAGGCTTACTACGCTAAACGGGATCAAGCTTGGAAAGAGCTGGAACAGTACGCCGCCCTGTTGATGCCCGGCGGTTCCGGCCCCATGGTGGATATGGTTAACAATGAGCGGGTTCATGACATTATCCTTGGTTTCCTCGCCCAGGATAAACTGATCGCCGCCGAGTGCTACTGCGTGACGGCGCTGGCCTTCGCTCGGGACTGGACTGACCGGAAAAGCATTATCTGGGGCAAACACGTCACCGGCCACGCCCGGGAATACGACTACAAAGACGGCACTGGCTTCGCCCAGATGTACGGCTACGACGACCAGCCCATGAATACCTCCGCCAACTTTGGCCCTCCCTTCTATCCCCTCGAATATATCCTCCGGGACGCGGTGGGCCCCGAAGGTCAATACCACGGCGGCGTGGGTCATACCCTATCCACCATTCTGGATTACCCCTTCCTCACCGGACGCTCGACCCAGGATTCGACTCTGGTAGGGGAACTAATGGTGGAAGTTCTCGAAAAGGGTCTCCGGCGCTACGGCTGGTAATCTCTGGAATGGCAGTTTAGCTACGGTCGCACTCCGCTTCATCTCTTAATTGTCTGTCTGTACTTTTCTCCGTTAATTTGCGATCGCTAATCTGAGATGCGTCTTCCCCGCTACAATCAGCGGGGATTCTTTTTGGGTAGATAAAGAGTTAAAACCTACATTCCGCAGGTTGGTAACCCTGCTGAGATATTTTACCAATGACCATCAAATCCTTCTCCTGTAAACATTACAGGTGGCTCAATCCCTTACTGGGACTAGGTTTTGAAAATATGGTATCCATGAGGGGCACAA
>JBKCES010000360.1:0-6545 GCA_046304295.1 Cyanobacteriota bacterium
CATCGCGACTCGTTATGATAAACGCTCGGTGAATTTCTTGGGGGCTATTCATCTAGCCGCATCCATAATTTTATTGGCTTAGCCTCCTTAGCATTAAGAGGTATATTTTGTCAAGCCCTTTAAATGATGACACCCCCTAGCGCCCTGTCCTTCGACTCCCTGCGACTTCGCTCAGAACCGGAAATAGAGCCGAGCGGAAGCCCGTATTTTACCCGTCTGCGAAGGGCGATAAAACCTAAGTAGTCAGATGACCCTTTCCCTCTCCCAACCGCTTCCTCGGATGTTTCCGCCGCCCAATCCTAGCGACTGGCAAACCTACGCGGCGCTTCGAGACAATCCCAAAATTGCCTGGCAAAAAATCGCCTTTCACCAAGGATGGCTCTGGTTTGATATGGGTAAAGAAGGACCGAATCACGCCGCTTTTAGTGACTTTGTGACAATCTTGTTTGGATTCTGGGCTTTTCTGCACCCCGAGACGCCTTTTCAATCCTACGGGCGCTGTTTACTGGAACTGCCGGAAACTCAAGCCTGCGCGCCGGATTTAGTCCTTTACCGGGGAGACAATATTCCGAAAATTCAGCCGGGGGAACGACGCTGGATTGATCTCTCCGCCCAGCGCCGACCGGATTTAGTGGGAGAAATCGCCGATACGTCCCTCAGTCTAGATCTGGACGAGCAAAAGTGCCTCTACGCCAGCTTAGGAATTCCTGAATATTGGGTGATCGACGTGCGCGGGCAACGTCTGTTTTTATTTCTGCTGACAGAGGCGGGGTGCTATCAAGAAAGCGAAGTTTCCCAGACCTTAACCGGGTTAACCGTCCAGCAGGTCGAGGGGGCCCTGGCCCGATTAGAGTGGGACGCCAACACCGGCGCCGCTAACTGGCTCCTGGGAGAACTTCAGGCAATTGGTTCAGTATGAGCAATCCGCCCGGAGTAAAATTTGCTACTTTAAAGGTTTGTTTTTCCCCTATCGCCCCTCTCCTATGCTGGCCGCCCCCTCCGCTTCCGCGACCCTGAAAACGATTCGACCCCTAGCGGCTGCGTCCCTCCAGGGGCTGGCCTTCGACGCGGCGGGGGAGAAAACTCGACTCTTGGCGCTGGATAGTGTTAACGGTTATTTATTAGAAATCGACCCCCTCACCTCCAATACCCAGATTCTCAATAAACAGTATTGGCAAGAATTTGTCGGCGCTACGGGGTTAACCCTAGTGGAAGGGGAACTCTGGTTTACCTCCGGTCAAGGGGTCTATCGCTGTCCCTTGGATCTCAGTGCCGCCCCCCAACCTCTCCTTTGGTATGATTATCCTCTTAACGGGCTGGCGGTGTGGGAAAAAACCCTGTATTTAACCTGCCAAAAAACCGGTCATATCCTCATCTACGACCGAGAGAGCGGCAAACTGATCACCCGTTTCTACTCGCCGGGGATTGGTCTCGAAAATATCACCCTTAAGGATAACGAACTTTGGCTGACCGACACCCTGGAGCAATCCGTTTACTGCCTGGATCGGGCCACGGGGGACGTGAAGCTGAGTATCCTAACGCCCTTTGAAAACCCCACGGGCCTCGCCTTCGCCCCCGACGGCGCGCTTTATGTGGCCTACGTCCAACAGGAACCTTACATCCGGGACAACCCCAACGCCGACCCCAATCACGAACTCCACTACCGTTCCCGGGCCTTTATCCATCCCTTAAATTTTTACCGCCATCCCGAGGGGCAGTATGTTCTCTCCAATGGTTTTCTGGTGGAGATGACCTATGTGGAGGAATTGGCGCCCCTAGACCCGGTGGAACTGCCGGAGGTGGAATGGCGAATAGCACTCCCCGCGGAAACCCCCCGGCAACGCATTCTCTCCATCGAACCCATCGGCGCCGCCTTTGCGGAGATTCGGGAAGAGGATGGTCAAAAGGTGGCGGTCTTCAAGTTTGAAGCCCTGGCCTTTGAGAGTCGGGCCATTTTTGGCTGGCGAGTGGTGTTGGAAATGTGGGGCATCAAATACCAATTGCAACCCAAGGATTGCGAGGGGGTTGCTCCCCTACCGGCGGCGTTCGCCGAGCGCTATTTGGTGGATAACGACGACCTGAGCATGGACAGCGAAATTATCCAACGGGCTGCCAAGGAAGCGGTGGCCCGGGAAACTAATATTCTGCGGCGGGTTCACAGTATCCGTAACTACGTTTATGACCGTCTCTCCTATGGCATTAAGCCCCACATCGACACCCCGGATTTGGCCCTGCGGCGGGGGGTCGGCTCCTGCGGCGAATACGTGGGAGTCTTACTGGCCTTAACCCGCTTAAACGGCATCGCCTGCCGCACTGCGGGGCGCTATAAGTGTCCCCCCCAACCTTTGAGTCGCCATCTCCCCCTAGAGCCGGACTTTAACCACGTTTGGCTAGAGTTTTACGTCCCCGGTTTTGGCTGGTTGCCCATGGAGTCTAACCCCGACGATATTCAGGAAGGGGGCCCCTACCCCAACCGTTTTTTCATGGGTCTGGCTTGGTACCATGCGGAAATGGCCAAGGAAATCACCTTTGAACGGTTCCTCAGCGCCGGCGAAGCGGTGGACAAACAACAGGTTTCTATCGGCGAGTTGGCCATTAACCACGTCCAGTTTGTTATCCTCGACGAACTCCTCCCCGGCGCCGAGACGGTGGCAAACCTATAGTTTTGTCTCTTTTGGCTTGACTTGGGTTCGCCGGGAAATAATCATAGAAACAGCTTTTATCTTTGGCCTTCCTCGAAGGCCGGAGAACTCGGTTAATTAATCCGCCGTTGGGAGAACTCTTTAAAATGCGAGACGCTGTCACCAGCCTAATTAGAAACTACGACATTGCGGGGCGTCACCTCGACCGCAACGCCCTCGACCAACTCAAGGCCTACTTTGAGTCCGGCGCTGCTCGGATCGCCGTGGCGGGGCTGATCAACGCTAATTCCGCCGCCCTGGTTAAAAAGGCCTCGGCCCAACTCTTTGAAGAAGTGCCGGAACTGATTCGCCCCAGCGGCAACGCCTACACCACCCGGCGCTTTTCCGCCTGTCTGCGGGATCTGGACTACTATCTGCGCTACGTTAGCTACGCTCTCGTGGCTGGGGATAATAATGTCCTCGACGAACGGGTACTTCAGGGATTGCGGGAAACCTACAATTCCCTCGGCGTGCCCATCGGCCCCACGGTGCGGGGGATTCAAATTATGAAGGAAAGGGTGCAAGCCATGGCCGAGGAAGCGAATCTCAGCCCGCTGAGTCTGGTGGAGGCGCCCTTCGACCACCTAAGCCGGGAACTGAGCGAAGTTTCCCTCTAGTTCAGATATCAGTTACCAGATATCAGTTATCAAGTGCAATACAAACATTCTGACCAAATTAGGAGCAGATCCGGTTAGTGCCCCCCTTTCCAAGGAGGGTTGGGGGGGTTAACTGTTGGATTTCGTTCACCCCCCATTTGGTCCTGCGACATAGCGACATCTTTAGTAATCTTTAAACACATTACTCTTCGTTTCTAGCGCCCCTTCTCCAAGATTTGGGTGAAGGGGCTGGGGGTTGCGGGCAGACAAAGCCCGTATCTCACAGATCTAAATACTGAAATATTGATTTCTCTCGATTGCCGAAGCCCGTCTCCTTCCCTAAATGTCGCTATCTTCCCACACCCTCGGATTATTGGGATTTTCCCTGCTGGGAACGCTGACCCTCGGGTTGGCGCTCCAGCGCCCCGGCGCTGTGGAGGCCCAAGCAAGTTTTCAGGAGCTAACCGGGGCTAAGGTTCGACTGGAGGGAAAAGATTATCCCGTCCCCTGGCGTTATTTTCAGGTCAGGGGCAAAACCCGTTTGGGATTGAGCGATATCGGCGCCATGGATTTGTTGGGGTTGACCTTGCTGGACAGCGCCCAGCCCCAAACCCAGCCGGTTCAATGGTTTTCTTCAGAGAGTTTAAAGTTGCCCGCTCAATGGGCGCCGCCCTACCGCTACTTAGATTTAACCGAGCTACTCCCCAGCGCCGAGGTTCAGGGCGATACTCTAGTTTTAGCTCCTACCGGCGCCGCCGTTACCCAGGTTCGTCAGGGACAACAGCCCCGGGGCCAGCGGATTGTGGTGGAGTTGAGTCGTCCGGTCTTTTGGCAAATTAGCCAGACGGCGACAGAGGGCGCCGTTTTACTGAACGCTTCGGCGCCGAGCCAGTTAATTTCCGGCCCTTCTGGGGAAACCCGCACCCCAAAACCCCAGGATGAAGACGATCTGGGGGGAGGCGGCGCTCTGCCCAGTAACCCGAGTTTTCGCCTTGAAGGCGCCGGTAACAGCTCTAAAATTCTGATTCCCCTACCGCCGGGTCAGAAATTGCAAGTTTCCTCCCTGGCCAATCCCTATCGGTTGGTAATCGATGTCCGGGCCGACACGCCCCAACCCCGAACCATCGCCTGGGCGCCGGGGATAACCTGGCGGCAGGAATGGGTGACTCTGCCTACGGGCCGGTTTACCGTCGCCAGTCTCGATCTAGACCTCCAGACGGCGCCGTTGGCTTTGCAAATCTTGAGAACGAATCCCGCCGAGGCCCAGGGGCTGGCGCCGATGACGACGCTGGCTCGGGGAATGAACGCCTCCGCGGGTATTAACGGCGGCTTTTTCAATCGTCAGACCCAACTGCCCCTAGGGGCGCTAAAACAGTCTGGGACCTGGCTGTCGGGGCCGATTTTGAACCGCGGCGCCGTCGCCTGGGACGACCGGGGCGGCGCTCAATTTGGTCGGTTGACTCTGCGGGAAACCATTACTGGAACCGGCGGACAAAGAGTTAACCTCGCCACCCTCAACAGCGGCTATGTCCAAAAGGGCGTCGCCCGCTATACCCCGGACTGGGGAGCGGTTTATTTGCCCCTGACAGATAACGAAATTGTCACCGGAGTAGAGGACGGCGCCGTCGTTTTTCAGCAAAGCGCCGGTAAGGCGGGCCAAAATCAAGTCACCATTCCCCCTAGGGGCTATCTTTTAACCTATCGGGGCGGCGGCGCCTCTCCCTGGCAGATAGGAGATCGTTTAACCCTAACTAGTGAAACGGTTCCCCCAAGTTTTAACGCCTATCCCCAGATTCTCGGCGCTGGGCCTCTGTTAATCAGCCAAGGAAAAATCGTTCTTAACGCCGAAGCGGAAAAGTTTAACCCCCAATTCCAAAATCAAAAAGCTTCCCGTAGCGCCCTAGGACAGCGCCGTCCGGGGCAAATAAGTCTCGTCGCAGCCCACAACCGCCAAGGCGGCCCCGGCGCCACCTTGGGAGAATGGGCCCAAATCCTCAAAGCTATGGGTATGACCTCGGCGCTGAATTTGGACGGCGGCAGTTCTACTTCCCTAGTACTGGGGGGACAACTGGTGGATCGCTCCCCGGTGACGGCGGCTCGGGTGAGCAACGGTTTGGGGGTCTTTTGGAAGTCTCCTCAAAGCGAGCCTTAACGTTTCCAAAATTTAGGTCTTTAGCCAAGATCTATGTACACCGTAGCCTTGGAGAGGGGGGGGATAATCATTGGATTGCGTTCACCACCCATTTAGCCCTGCTATAGTCGTCAAGATTTCGGCATTTACAATTTTGCAAATCATGTCTGACTGCTACAATAGTCTCTGTTAATATTTAGACTCGGAGTCAAACCAAGAGTATTAATTATTGTGAGCAGATTTAGGGAATCATTATCCCCTTTCCATGACGCAGTAGTTTTGAAGGTACGAGGTATTGAAAACAAGTGGCTCAAATATGGCTCAATTTTTTGGGACTCCTGCCCTCCACTGCCATAACAATGCTGTTAATCGCTATTGCCTTTTTGAGATTCTATGACCAAACCGATTTTGAATTCCTCGGACTCATCGCCCATCCCCGAACTTGGAGCGACGGATGCACTGTGGCAGCCTTCTTGGCTACATTGGCTAATTTCAGCGTTGAGTGGAACCGTAGAAATAGAGAAACAAACCGCTTGGCTCAAGAAGCGCAACGAAGAACTCAAGAAGATCAACGAACAACTCAGGAAAGAGAACGAACGGCTCGCAGAACTCGAATCGAGACTCGATGCCGTATTGCCGAAATCCAATTCCGCCTTGATCCTTCCGAAGCTAACCGACAAACTTTAAGTCAAACTTTAGCAGTGTTGGCGGAATACGGCGATTTGTCTGTTAGCCTCCACAAGGGCGAGTGGTAACTCGTTCTACATGGACTTCTGGGAACCTTATAAAAAAGTGATTCCAGAGACTCAGCATTGACAGGTTGGTAAAGAGAGTGGTAAAACAAATCATACTAAACACCTAAGCAATACATTTAAAAAACATCTAGACTTATCTGTCGCACTCTTTCCTTCTCAAAAAGTCTCTTTAATCTCTGGGGTTTAATTTACGGAGCAGTGTATCGAATTTTTGGTCTTGAGGCTCGCATATGGTTTTGTAATAACCTACATTCCGCAGGTTGGTAACCCTGCTGAGATATTTTACCAATGACCATCAAATCCTTCTCCTGTAAACATTACAGGTGGCTCAATCCCTTACTGGGACTAGGTTTTGAAAATATGGTATCCATGAGGGGCACAA
>JBKCES010000361.1:0-10240 GCA_046304295.1 Cyanobacteriota bacterium
ATCTTTTATCCGAGCGTCGATAATTTTCTGACGGAGATCTATCGAATAAGCTTTCATTAAGTCTCACCTTAATAGAGAATGATTTAGATCTTAGCAGATTTTCCGACTTTTGTCCCTCACTCACAAGAATACCGCTATAAAGCCACCAAAAGGAAACACACTTAATCTGTTAATTTCTGGTAGAGAGTTGCCAGTGACTTATCCCACAATCAATTCCCCTCCTTTGGAAGCTACCGTGTATACACAAATGTCAGAATCCCCCCTAACCCCCCTTGGAAAGGGGGGAAAACTTCTCAAAGTCCCCCTTGCAAAGGGGGATTTAGGGGGATAACGCCCAAAACTGAGTCTATAATCGAGATCTGTGTACACCGTAGCTTTGGAAAGGGGGGCGCTAACCAGAGCTTGTTGATAATTCAACTTAGGCCAGCTATAGAAACTCGATACATTCCTTTTTTGAAGCGATTTTATGGAAAATGATCTACATTTTGAGTAAATCGAGAACTGGGTAAATAAAGAACCCTAGGAACCTCAATACTCAGTTTTTTTAGAGGTAGTGGTTCTCCAAGCCCTAGATTACATTTTTGTAAATAAATAATCAATTCCGTACTTTGTGGGTAGTAAAGATGTAGGAAATCCGAGAAATCTTCTAGTTTACAGGGTTTATTTTTTCCGCCCATGTAGTGATCGTGGAATTGGTCATGGATCGTCTGCTTTATTGTAATCATATTGATCGGATTGTCTGCAAGGTGAGGATATTCATTTTGGGAATATAGATGATGAACGGCTAATTTAAAATCAGCCGCCGGAACTTGCTTTTCGCCAGTTACTAAACACCTTTTTTCATCTCGATCTCTGGCAGATTTTTTAGCTTTTTCTATATCTTTTTCTCTTTTTTCAACTTGTAGTTTAATTTTTGCAATTTGATCTTCGATAATTTCACCCACATCATTACACCAAGATTTACGAGAATTTAATGAGAGAGATTTGGATAGCTGTTGCGCAAGCTTATTAATTCCTTGAAGAGAATAATACCTTTTTTTAAAGTCTATATCTTCATAAAAATCATCATCTCTTAACAAAATCAAAGTGGGAGAATTCCCTATAACATCAGATTTCGTTAAACTTTCATGTATTTTATCCAAATAGTCTGGACGAGTCTCAAAAATTCTCGCCACTTCTAGTCGAGACAGCCAAAATTTATCTTGACGACGAACTAAAGATGCTGAACTATAGGTAACTCTTTGACGAACGCAATATTGTTTGATATCTCGTTTTAAACCCTTAATCCATTCTTTAATGTTTTCAATAATTCTAACAATTATTCCCTTATCTTTATAGTATTCAGTCTGAAAATAGTCAACAATGATGTAAGCTCCAATCTCTGTATACTCTCGCAATCCCGTCTTTTTAACGACAACTTTATAGTGTTTACCCTCTTTAAGTTGCCAATTGCCTGATGTATCGCTTTTTATTTTAGTTTCAATATCATAAAAAGTTTGTGAAGTTATCTGTAACTTCTTACATAACTCCTGAACTGTCAAATAAATTGTAACTTTTTTGTAAGGCATAGTAGTTAATTCCAAGTTTAAACAAAGTCAATAACACTTTCGTATAAAATCTGTAGACGATGAAAAATATCTTTATCACCAGTTTTTAGATTGTCTGGATGGTAAATCTTGGCTAGCTCTCTATAGGCAGATTTTAACTTTTCTTTGGTTACAGTCCGAGGATTAACGCAAAAAATTCGCCAAGGTAAGCTATATTTAAATATGTTATTGCCATTAATACAGCCATAACCAACCTCGTATCGCTCATGAGGCAAGACTCCAATGATTTTTCTATAGATATTCTCTAAGGATTCAATCCTAGAAAAGTTGATATTTTTTATACCATCGGTAGCCATTCTAAATGAACTAGATTTCATAAGAGATTCTTTATCTTTAACTCCAAAGTGTTCATATATTGCCAACTTTAATTGATTACAGTTTAGCCTTTTATCAGGGCCTTCGATAATGAAGTTGGCAAAATAATCTAAAACCTCTTTATAATACCCCTTTTCTTGAATAATCTTTACGATTTCTCCGTCTATGGCGTTATGCCCATTCTGTCCGCCCAAATTATTTAAAATAAAATCAGCAAAGTTTCTAAATATATCCTGCTCGTAGTCGTACATTTTTGCTATTCTTTGAATTTCCAGATGAATTTTTTCTTTGGCGCTAATCTGTTTAGAAAGCTTAGTAACGAGAGCCTTTTGCGCCGCTTGCTGGCGCTGTCTGGTTTGTAGTTCTTTTCCCGAAAACAAAATAAGTTCTCTTAAAACTTCGTTCTCTGAAAGCCTACCCAGATCTATGTTTTCTATTGCCCTTTGGGTATCGGCAATTGTCCAACCGTACTGCTTAGCTATTTCTTTCGCTTGTTGACTGGTTGCCATAGTTTTTGTAGATGTCAAAGAGTTCTATAAAATACAATTTACTATATCAAAAGCAGTATTTTAGGGTTTAAGTGTTTGAAACATGGGAAGACCTAGAGAGCGACAGGAAATGAACCATCTACTTGCTCACTACCAGATATCTTCTACAATAGCTCAATTTACTGAACTTGTAACTTACTTGTTACAAATCTATACATTTGCCCCGTCAAAGTAAGCTTGACCTAAAGTCATGGATCAATATATAGCATTTTCAAATGAGACGTAAACGCCACCTACTCCGAAACTCGGACGGGTAAAGGGCTAGCAGGGACTTTGTCCATGACTCACCTGCAAATGCTATAGCGCCGCTTACCTTCTCTCCCGCCCTAGACACTAGTTTTAATCAGCCACAATTCCCGCCGCCGCTAACAGAGCCTTTAGACGCTGGTTTTCTGTCTCCGCCAAATCCGCCCTAGCTCTTTCCTGTTCGGCCCGCAACTTTTCCCGCTCGGCCCGGAGTTTTTCCTGCTCCGCTAGTTCCGCCAGTTGGACAGTGGACAAAAAGGGGCATCCGTCAGGGTAGTACACATTTAGGGTTTCGGCGGTGAGTTCAAACCGAATCCCCAAACGGGGACTAACCCAATTATCCATTTCTTCAATCACGGTTAATTCCCCGTCCCGGCGCTCTAGCGCCGTCAATTCGTTTTTCTCCGGGTCGTAAATATAGTATTCTCCTACGCCGTAATGGTCGTAGAACTTTAACTTTTTGGTCATCTCCCTGAAGGTATTGCTGGGGGACAAAATTTCAAAGACCACGTCGGGAGGCTGATTATTTTCCTCCCACTGCCGATAGGATTTGCGTTTGCCCTTGGGACGCCCCAGCGCCGCCATCACATCCGGCGCCGCCGCAATTTCTGGTTTGCCTTCCACGGGATACCACAGTAAATCGCCCGCAATAAAAACATTCTCATTTTGAGCAAATAGACAATCTAAATTCTCCTTATAGCGGCTTGCAGATTGGTGAGATACGGGCTTCGGCTACGCTCAGCCCTCGCGCCCTGAGCGTAGCCGAAGGGCTGTTCCTCATTCGCAAGAATACCGCTATAAGAAGAACAATCCACTTAAACTGCTCGGTGTTGTCAGCCATGGGTTGGCCATCGCTCTCGGGGTAAACAATTTCTCGGTCGAGGGCAAGGGTCATGGGTCAAATCCTCGTCGCTGTTCTCCTTAGTCTAACCTAGGGCACTTATCCGCGTCGGCGCTAAGCGATGGTTGAAAAAGGAGCGACATCCCTAGGGTTATAGCCGGCCGGAGTGGATCATGAATAGGGTTCGATTAGCTCCCCTCTTAGAAAGGAGAGTTGGGGGAGGCTTTCCCCACAACTGCGCCGCTGGGGGAGGAATTTGGTTAGGATAGAAAACCCAGTCTTTTGTCCAGACTTTCCCAGCATGTCCAGCGAACTCCTCCAGGAACTTCAGCAGGCGGTCGAGCGCCGTCGTAATTTTGCCATCATCTCCCACCCGGATGCGGGCAAAACCACCCTGACGGAAAAACTTTTGCTCTACGGAGGGGCCATTCACTCCGCCGGCGCCGTCAAGGCCCGTCAAGCCCAACGCAAAGCCACTTCGGACTGGATGGAGATGGAGAAGCAACGGGGCATTTCCATCACCTCCACGGTTCTGCAATTTAGCTATCAGAACTGTCAAATTAACCTGCTGGACACCCCCGGTCACCAGGACTTTAGCGAAGACACCTATCGCACCTTGGCGGCGGCGGACAACGCCGTGATGCTGATTGACGTCGCCAAGGGGCTGGAACCCCAGACCCGTAAATTATTTGAAGTTTGTCGTCTGCGGGGTCTGCCCATTTTTACCTTTGTCAATAAATTAGACCGTCCGGGGCGGGAGCCTCTGGAGTTGTTGGACGAAATTGAACAGGAACTGGGGCCGGCCACCTACGCCATGAACTGGCCCATCGGCGGCGGCGACCGTTTCCAGGGCATCTACGACCGGCAAACCCATTTAGTCCATTTATTCGAGCGCCAAAGTCACGGCAGTAAGGCGGCCAAGGAACGGGTTCTGGCGCTGGACGACCCGGAGTTGGAAAGGAGTCTGGAGCCGGAACTCTACGGGCAACTTCAGGAGGACTTGGAACTGCTCTCAGAATTAGGCGGAGAACTGGACGCGGAGTTGGTTCACCACGGGCAGATGACCCCGGTGTTCTTCGGCAGCGCCATGAGTAACTTTGGCGTGCAATTATTCCTAGACCGCTTTTTGAAATACGCCCTCAAACCCGCGGGGCGGGCTTCCACCCTCGGCGCTTTAGATCCCACCTACCCGGAATTTTCCGGCTTTGTTTTTAAACTTCAGGCCAATATGGACCCGAAACACCGAGACCGGGTGGCCTTTGTGCGGGTCTGCACGGGGAAATTTGAAAAGGATATGGCCGTCAACCACGCCCGGACGGGGAAAACGGTGCGGTTATCCCGGCCCCAAAAACTCTTTGCCCAGGACCGGGAATCCATCGAAGAAGCTTACCCCGGCGACGTCATTGGTTTAAATAACCCCGGCGTTTTCGCTATTGGCGACACCATTTATATTGGCCCGAAACTGGAGTATGAAGGCATTCCCTGTTTTTCCCCAGAACTGTTCGCCTATCTGAAAAATCCCAATCCCTCTAAATTTAAACAGTTCCAAAAGGGCATCCGGGAATTACGGGAAGAAGGGGCGATTCAGATCATGTATTCCCTCGACCAGTTTCGCCGGGAACCGATCCTCGCCGCAGTGGGGCAATTACAGTTTGAAGTGGTCCAGTTCCGCCTCCTGAGCGAGTACGGCGTCGAAACTCAGTTGGAACCCCTGGGCTATAGTCTGGCCCGTTGGGTCGGCGCCGGTTGGGCGGCGCTGGATAAAGCGGGGCGGGTTTTTAACACCCTGACGGTGAAGGATAACTGGGATCGGCCGGTTCTACTCTTTAAAAATAGCTGGAACCTACAACAGGTGATGGGCGACCATCCCGATCTGCAACTGACCGCCGTGGCGCCGGTGGGGTCTGGGCTACAGCCGAAGACGGAGGATGAGGGAGCTTGAAACGGTTTGCTTAAATAAATGATCTTGGCAATCGTCAAAAAATTGGGGGTAGAGGCGGTATCTCAACAGATGCGGGGCAACTGTTCACCACTGAGGAGATCCAGCAACCGGCTGACGCCGCCCCGATTCACCGTCACTAATCCCCGACTCTGTTCGCTCCGACCTGTCACGGCACCGACCAGTGCCGCCTGGGGATGGTGGTTTTGCAAAATCCGTAACGCTTTCTCGCTGTCCTGGGGGGACGCAATCAGCACACAGCGCCCTTCGTTAGCCACGTAGAGGGGATCAAGCCCCAACAGTTCGCAAGCGCCGTCCACCGCCTCGCACACCGGAATTTTTTCCGCCTCGATGGCAATTTTAACCCCCGCCGTCCCAGCGATTTCATTCAAGGTGCTGGCGAGACCCCCCCGGGTTAAATCTCTGAGACAATGGGGCATAACCCCCGCTTCGAGTAAATCGGCGACGAGGGTATGGAGCGGCGCTAAATCGCTCTCCAGGGGAGTCTCCAGTTCTAGGCCTTCCCGGGCCGCCATCAGGGCGATACCGTGGCGCCCCAGATCGCCGCTAATCAAAACCCGGTCTCCCTCCCGCACCTGGTCTGGATGAATTCTGAGTTCAGGGGAAACAACGCCGATCCCCGCCGTGTTGATAAAAATGCCGTCCCCCTTGCCCCGCTCCACCACCTTGGTATCCCCGGTGATGATTCTGACTCCGCAGGTCTGGGCGGCACTTTGCATGGATTGGACAATGTGCCAGAGGGTGGCGACGGAAAGACCTTCTTCGAGGATAAACCCGGCGCTGAGGTAGAGGGGTCTAGCGCCGGCCATGGCCAGATCGTTCACGGTGCCATAGACCGAAAGCGCCCCGATGTCTCCCCCTGGGAAAATTAGGGGATGGATCACGTAGGAATCGGTGGTAAAAGCCAAAGCGCCGTCGGGGGGAGAGAACAACGCCGCGTCATGGCCGGCGCCGGGGCCAAAGGCCGCTTCAAAGACCTCCTTCAACAGTTGACCCATTAACTTGCCGCCGCCGCCGTGGGCTAACAGAATCTGGGGATAGCGGTCAAGGGGCAGAGGACAAGTGAGCATGGTTAGTTATCAGTTACCAGTTATCAGTTATCACGGAATAGTCATTAGGGATATACGACGTTTGATCAACGATCCAATAGGTCCCAATAGCGCCAAGCCGCGGCCGCTAGGGTGACGACGCCGGTGTAAATGGCCCGCTCGTCCGCCTCAAATTGAGGATGGTGCAGGGGCGGGTTACGCCGGTCCGTAAAGCCGACACCGAGACGAAACATTGCGCCGGGCGCGTGTTGGAGATAAAGCGCGAAATCTTCGGCGCCGAGGGACGGTTCGGGAATAATCTCCACCCGCTCGCTTCCCCAGGCTTCCCGACTGACATCTTCTAGGAGTTTAGTTAACTGGGAGTCATTTTGCACTGAAGGCACTCCCCGACGATAGTTGATTTCATACTGAGCGCCGTAGGCCTGGCAAATGCTGGCCACAATGCCCTCAATCCACTGGGGTAGTCCGGCGTGGGTTTCCGGGTGGAGGGAGCGCACAGTTCCCGCCAGCCGCGCCTGGTCGGCGATAACGTTGGGCGCTCGTCCGCCGCTAATTTGCCCAATGGTAAGCACCAAAGGACGGAGAGGGTTTTGAGTGCGGCTAATGGCCTGCTGGAGCGCCGTCATCACCTGGGCCGCAATCCAAATGGCGTCTATCGCCTCGTGGGGCCGGGCGCCGTGGCCCGATTCTCCTTGGATAAAAATTTCCAAATCGTCCGCCGCCGCCGTTAAAGCGCCGTAACGAATCCCTACGGTTTCCGCCGGGATGGAGGGAAAAACATGAACGCCGAGAACGGCGTTAACCCCGCCCATGGCGCCGTCTTGAATCATCCAACTGGCTCCCTGGGCGATTTCCTCCGCGGGTTGGAAGAGGAAACGAACCGTTCCGGCGGGCGGCTGGGGCAGTTGCGAGAGCACCATGGCCGCGCCTAACCCGAGGGTGGTGTGAATATCATGACCACAGGCGTGCATGACCCCCGGATGGCGAGAGGCGAAATCTAACGGCGATTTTTCCGTAATCGGCAGGGCGTCCATGTCGGTGCGAATAGCCAACCGGCCTTCTTTTTTGCCCTGACCCTCTAAATCCGCTAAAACGCCGGTTTTACCCACCGATTCTTGGATGTGTAGCCCACAGGAAGACAACACCCCCGCCACATAGGCCGCGGTTTGATACTCCTGACCGCTCAATTCGGGGTGGGCGTGGAGATGGCGCCGAATTTCGATCAGGCGAGGAGTTAGGGTCTGGGCGAGAGCTTTAATTTCGGCGAGCATTCCGTTGAGGGCGAGGAGAATGGTTTCCCTTATTCTACCGAGGGAAACCGGCGGCGCCGTTTCGGGGTCAAGGGAAGACCGCCTCTCGTTTTTCGTAAACAGAGAATAAATTTATACGTCTCTAAAAACTGAATGGGTTCTTTTAGTGGGTTTAGATTTCGGCTCACTCGTTCCCAAGGCGCGACGGACCGGTTTGAGAGAAAAGGGACGTTTACTCGCTTTCCGTTTTTGAGGCCCCAGATCGGCAGCGCTTTCTAGGACTAACTGACTGCCCTTGAGAACCGCCTGAAGATCCCAAAAATGCCCTAGGGTCGGGTTCGGCAACTCCCCTTGCAGTTTGACCTTAAAAAAGCGGGGACGCTTCTGACCCGGACGGGGAGACTGGCGGATTTTAACGACAATCATCCGGCGCTCCGGCGCCGCGAAGACCAATTCTCCTCGGATGGAAAATTGATTCTGGTAGATCTTCGGGCCCAAACGGGGCGGCGCTAGGGGATGATCTGAATAGCCCGCCCCCAGGGTCTCCGGCGCCCAGACCCCTGCCAGTTGGAAATGGAGATGTTCGTCGCTGTCCCGGAGGCGGGGATAAACCACCCAGAGATGGGACTGCCCAAGGTCTAAATGTTTTTTCAACAGCGCCGCCATCCGCCCCAACAGCGCCGCCTCAATCATGGCTCCCTCCGCCGTCACCAGAACGCCCCGGTGGAGAGACTCGGAGGACGGATAATATTGCCCCGCCACCAGCCCGATGGCCCGAAATTGCCGGGGATGACTGGGGGGCGGAATGGGGTGCTGGCGCTCGGGCAGAACAGACTCGGGCATGGTCAAGGTCATCGCAGGGCGGGAAAACGGCGCTTTCCCCAAGATAGCCCCAGATTCCCTGAAAAATTGAGATCTGGGGCGTTTAGTTACTGACGGGCCAGCAGAACCGGACAGGGCGCGTTGACCCGAACATAGTCCGACAGGGAGGTGCCCAGCAAGCGGTCGAGGTCAGGCAAACTCTTGGCCACGGAGGGGCGCCGGTCGGGGGAGCCTAACATCAGCAAATCGGCGCCGTAGTCCTCCGCTAGGGTACAAATCTGCTCGCCCGGTTTACCACCGGTGACCACGCTCCGGTAGGCGACCCCAAAGCGTTTAGCTTTGGCAATGGCGGGGGCCACGATGGGATTATTTTCCGTCTCTTGACGGGAGAGGGGAAGAAGATCCGGCTTGAGGTCGGGATTGACTCGGGCGAAAATCACTTCCCCTTCCGGGTAATCTCGCAGTAAGTAAAGCGCCAAATCCAGAGCGTACTCCGCCGCGGCAGATTTATCCAGCGCCACCATTACCCGTTTAATCCGTTTAACGTAAATATCGTCTTTGACCAGCAACATGGGGTGATTGGTTAACTGGAAGACGTATTGGCTAACAGAGTTTTCTAAAATGGCCTCCAGACGCTTGAGACCCCGAGATCCCATGATGATCAAATCAGCGCCGATTTCATCCGCCACCTCGCAGACGGTTGTTTTCGGCTCCCCTTGGCGAAGGATAGTGGCCACCTTAGCTGGCTCGATGGGAATATTGCGGAGAATCTCCCCCAGAATTTTGCCCCCGTCCTCCCATTTTTCCGTAAAGGCGTCGGCGGTGATTTGGGGGGGCACCACATGGAGAACGGTAAGGGCGGCTTTTTGGATCGCAGGCAAGTCCATCAGCGCCTTGAGCATGTCCTGGGTCTGGGCGGAGCCGGCGTCGGCGTACAAAATTTTATTGAGCATTGTCACTGAGTTCCTAATTGAAAACGATGATTTAAAACATAAGGACAGGGGGGAGACGTCCAAGCGAGAGGGAGCCAAACCCTGCTTGCTCTAGAATACTGTGAAGGGTATCGCCCGGCCCGTGGGTTGCTTGTCGGAGCCTTCCCTAGGTGGATGTTTGGAAAGTCCCTCTAGTCCTCTCGATCAAATCCTCCAAATCCCCCTTTGCAAGGGGGACATCGCCGCTTGTGTATACACACTAGCCAATTCTGGGGGTGAACCAGATCCTATAATTTCCCTCAATTGGGAGGATTCAGGGGGCGAGGGCTGGCGGGACGGCCCAAACGTTTCGTCCTCCCGCCCCACTCTTCCGCCATCTGGGCAAACTCTTGGCGCTGTTGCGGCGTCAGGATTTCCCGACTGTCCAACATCATTTCAAAGCGTAGATCCCCCAATTTTTGACGGATTTGAGTCACCTGATTGTGCTTTTTGCGGATCGTCTCCTTATCCGCCGAACCCGCCATCAATTGTCGGAGTTCCCCCTGTTGGCTTCGCAAATCCGTCTCTAACTTTTGCCACTGGCCCTCGTATTTTTGGCGAATACTTTGTAGTTGTTGCCGTTGCTCGGGGCTTAAATTCAGGCGCTCCATGGCCCGCTCTCCCCGCGGCC
>JBKCES010000362.1:0-5872 GCA_046304295.1 Cyanobacteriota bacterium
CTTTCAGAGTTTGTGTCAGTCATGGCGCCATCTTTCCAAAACCTAGTCGCAGTAAGAGATTGAGCCACTTGTATCCATCACCGAGAAGTTTTCGTCTCTTTGGCTATATTCTGAATTTGGAATGGCTGGTCTAAAGGCAAGGTTTGATGAAATTTATTGAGATCGATAGACCAGCGCCCGTCGGCGGTCTGGGCGAAAATATCGGCGAAACGGCGCCGCCAGCGGAGGTCTTCTCCACTGTAGGCGTAACGGCTGTGAATGGTTTGGGAAAAGGTTTCGTCCAGTCCCGTTAAACTAATCCAGAGTTCGTAGTTATCGGCGCTCCAGTCCTCGGCGGTTTTCCCATAGAGGGGGCTATCCAGGTCGATGGGGTGCATAATCAACCAACTTAGTCCAAAGACCGGCGTTTGTGAGCGGAGTAATGTTAGGTCGAAGAAGCGCCGGATGGGGTAGCCCTCCTGGGTCACGTGGTCCCGCACCAGACTCACCCGCACCTGGGCCTCCAGAATCCGATTAGCCCGCCGGTTGGCGGCCCGAAACATCAGGGTTTCCACCCCTTCAAAGGGACAAATCACCGCCACGGCGCTGAACAAAACCCGAGCGGTGGGTTTGGCAAAACGGGCGAACATTAACCCCGTTAAAACGGCGACGGATAGAACCCCGATGAAAATTTCCAGCGCCGCGATCCAGTGGGCTGTTAGGGTTTCCGGGTACATGGAGCCGTAGCCCACGGTGGAAAAGGTGTGGACGCTGAAAAAGAAGGCGTCGAGGAAGGACTGGGGATCGGCGTTGGCGATACCGCCCCCGGTGGCCCAATAGAGCCAAGCGAAGGCTAAATTAAAGCCGAAGTAAAAGGCGGCGACCACCGCCAAAAAAGCCCGCCAGGAGAGGGTCAATAACCAGTGGTAGAGGTCGGGGCGCACCGGGCGCCGAAGACCGGACTTTTGGGAGCGGTCAATCAGACCCCGAGCGTTAATCAGTTTCGGCCCGGAGGGGCGCCAGGGAAAACTGCGCATAGGAATTAAGCCTGAGCGCCGGGGTAAAAGCGATAGCCAATCAATTTATAGATTAATTTCGCCGCCGTAAATTCCGAGACCACCGACTCCCCTAGGGGCGCCAACTCCATCACATCGGCGCCGATCACCTCGAAACTTTCGCAGAGGCGCCGTAGAAAGCGCAGGGTTTCATGCCAACCCAAACCCCCCGGCTCCGGGGTGCCCACCCCAGGCATAAAACCGGGGTCGAGGCCGGCGAGGTCAATGGTCAGAAACACCTGGGGGGTGGCGATTAAAGATAAAGCCTTATCAACCCACTGGGGATCGCCGTCAATCTCCCGGGCCCAGAGGACGGGAATCTGTTCCGTTTTGATCAACTCGGCTTCCTCCCGGCAAATGGCCCGAATGCCCACCGGCAGGGTCGGTAGCCCCAACTCCCGCACCCGCCGCATGACGCAGGCGTGATTGTGTTCCGAGCCTTCAAAACTGGCCCGCAGGTCGCCGTGGGCATCGATTTGCACCACAGTAAAGGGTTCAGTCAAGGCATCCCGATAGGCTTGAACCACTCCGGTAGTAATGGCGTGCTCTCCCCCCAGAGCCACCACAAACTTTTTGTCCTCAATCAACCGCCTGACGGTCTCCGTCGTCTCCGCCAACATCCTGGCGGCACCGAGGTCGGGGGTTTGGCGAGTGTCGGCGACGGCCTCCCAGGTGTAAATGCCGACGGTGTGGCAGGGTTCCCAGTCCAATTCCTCGTCGTAGGCCTCCAGTTGATCCGAGGCGTCCAGAATGGCGTCGGGGCCGTCTTCGCAGCCTTTGCGGTAGGTGGTGGTGGCTTCGTAGGGAATGGGCAGGATCACCGCCTGAGCTTGACCGTAGGGGGTTTGGCTTTCGGAGCCGAGGAACTGTTTCATGGGTCGGAAAGGTTAAGGCGTTTTTAGCCGTCGTCTAAAATTAGGCTAAAAATAAAGGGGCCGATCTTGATTTGAGGGCTAAGCGTGGCGCTTCCCTAAACTCTGGCTTTAATAATAGCCCGGCAGAGAACGGTTTTAAATTCGGCTCTTGGAATCCGAGGAAGAGATGGATTCAACCTCAGATTTCCTCCTATACAATGGTTTCTATCCAAAGAATCCCTCGCCGCGTTTCAGGAGTCCAAGTTAGCCATGACTATTCAGGAAGACTTCATTTGGCTCCAAGAGCGTAGCGAACTCAATCGTTTTCCCCAGGAAATTTTAGAAGCCCTAGTGCCCCGTTTGCAGGTGTTAACCTTCGGCGCCGGAGAGACGATCATCGAAGCGGAGCAGGTTCCCCAGGGATTATATATCCTTAAAGCCGGGCGTCTGGAGCGAGGAGCGGAGGGGTTGGGGCTTTTGCCCGGCGCCGTCTTAAATTTACGGACATTGATCTTAGGTAAAACCGTAGAAGCGCTGGCCCGGGCGGTGGAGGACTGCCAGGTTTGGTTTTTGCCTGCGGCGGATTTTCGGGAACTCTGCGCCCAATTTCCCCAAATTTTGCAAATCGTCTCCCAGGTTTTGGCCCAGGAAGCGGAAGATTTGGCCCGGCAGTTATCCGCAGAGCAGGAGCGCCAGGATATTCTCCGGCCCTACCTGGTGCCCCGAGCCAAGCGCAACATCATGGGCAAAAGCCGTTACGCCGTCAAATTGCGGGAGCAAATCAAAGCCTCTGCGGACAGTCGGGAGCCGGCGCTGATTTTTGGGGAGCCGGGGTTAGAAAAGGACAACACCTGCGCCCTGATCCATTTCCGCTCGGATACTGCGGCGCCGATGGTCAAGGTCAATTGCGCTTCTTTAAATATCACGGGCAAGGAACTCTTTGGCCAGGCTGGGGGGAAACCAGGCCTACTGGCGGCGCTGGGAACCGGGACGTTATTGCTGAACAATATCCAAGAACTGCCGCCTCAACTCTTTCCCGCCATCGCCGAATTGATTACTCAGGGACGCTACCGGCCAACCAGTCTGCCGGGGGAACCCCTGGGGGAGTGGCAAAGCCATCAGGC
The DNA here is from genome assembly GCA_046304295.1 of Cyanobacteriota bacterium. Classification (GTDB taxonomy): domain Bacteria; phylum Cyanobacteriota; class Cyanobacteriia; order Cyanobacteriales; family Microcystaceae; genus Synechocystis. The sequence continues at coordinate 3,013 of JBKCES010000362.1, forward strand.
CCGAATTTTGGCCATTTCTGAAACAATTATTCCGGCGCTGACACCGCTGTTTCCGATTACCATCAAAATTCCGCCCCTCCGGGTCAGGAAAGCGGACATTGAAGACTACGCCCACTATTACATCGGCTTAACCTGCCACGCCAAGGGTATCCACCCGGCGCCCATCGCCCCGGAGGCCCTGCGACGACTACAAGCCTACGATTTTCCCAACAATCTACGGGAGTTGGCCAACCTGGTGGAGCGGGCCGTGACCCAACTGGAGGGCGCGCCCCAAATTACTGAGGAAATTATCTGGCCCTCCCAGAGCAAGAAAAAACAATTTCGCTGGAACCTGCTCAACCCCTATCCCCAATTGCGGCGCTTTTTGCGGAGCGCCTGGTGGCCCGACCGGCTGAATTACGGAATTACGGTCTGGCTCTTCCCCCTGATTGTGGGAATTTTGTGGTTTGGCCCCCAGCGCCGGTCGGAAAATTTTGCCCTGAATCTCTTCTGGGCCTGGTGGTGGCCCCTGATCTTAATCGGCTTTCCCTTCGTGGGCCGCCTCTGGTGCGCCGTCTGTCCCTTCATGATCTACGGGGAAATCACCCAAAAATTGCGCCTCTGGCTGATTCCCCAACCCTTGCAAAAGTGGCCCCGCCCCCAGGCGGAGGCCTACGGCGGCTGGTTTCTCTTTGGGCTTTTTGCGCTCATCCTCCTCTGGGAAGAACTCTGGCATTTGCAAGACACCGCCTATTTGTCCGCCTGTTTACTTCTGCTGATTACCGCCGGCGCTATGGTCTTTTCGGCGCTCTTTGAACGGCGCTTTTGGTGCCGCTACCTCTGTCCCATCGGGGGCATGAACGGCATGTTCGCTAAATTAGCCGTCACGGAATTGCGGGCCCAGCAGGGCACCTGCTCGGCGGAATGTAATACCTACCAATGCTATAAAGGCGGCCCCCAACTGGGGGAAGGGCAGGAAACCCTGGGCTGTCCCCTCTACTCCCACCCGGCCCAGTTGGAAGACAACCGGGACTGCGTCCTCTGTATGACCTGTCTGAAGGCCTGTCCCCACCGCTCCGTGGAGTTTAACCTCCGCCCCCCGGCTATTGAACTCTGGACAACTCATGCGCCCCGGCCCTACGAAGTGGCACTGTTATTTCTCCTCCTTGATAGCGTGTTTCTGCGGCGCTTAGCGGAAATTAACTGGGAATGGGGGCTGGGTTGGGATTTGATTCACTTCAATAGTCACGCTCTAGCGGCGCTGGCCGGTTTATCTTTACCCGCTCTAGCGCCGTTCTTAACCTATCGATTAATTTCAGGGCCTAAACTCAAGTTTATGACCCTAGCCTACGGCTACTTACCCCTGGCGCTGGCGGCCAATCTGGCCCATTATCTGCGTCTGGGGCTAGGAGAAGGGGGCCACATTCTCCCCCTCGTTCCCCTAACCTTCGGGTTTGGGCCCCAGGACTGGCCCGCGGTTGCGGCGGATCCGGCGGTGATTGCTTTTCTTCAGGGAACAGTTTTAATCCTCGGGGTTCTCTGGTCGCTGTTTGTCACCCAAAAAATCGGCAAACTCCCCTTTCGGCGCCTCTGGCCCCAACATCTAACGGTCATTGGCTTAGCCGTCGCCCTCGCTCAAATTATTGTCGGGTACTAACCTTCGCCCCTCCCAGGGGGTTCCTATGCCCTTTGCCTTGCCGGCTCACCCCGAGAATGTCCCCGTCCTTCGTCTTGACTCCCGGCTTCAAGATTTAACGCTCTATGAAGCGACCTTTGACCTAGAAGCGGAAGGGAAATTAGCGCTGCGGCTCCTCAAAGCTGATCCCCATATTCCCGGCGTTATTCTGGTTAAGGGCAGACGTTTGGTGGGAATGATTTCCCGGCGCCGGATTTACGAAAAAATGAGCCTGTCCTACGGCCCCGACCTGTTTCTAACCCGTCCCCTCTCCCAACTTTATAAGTACACTAAAACCGACCATCTGGTTCTGCCCCAGAAGATGCTAGTTACCGAGGGTGCCCGTCGGGCGCTCCAGCGCCCGACGGAACTGTTAGCCGATCCCATTATCGTCGCCTTGGATAAAAACCATTATCAAATTCTGGATATTCACCAACTACTGGTGGCCCACGCCCGCATTTTTGAATTGACGAGCGCCCTACTGGAGGAAACCAACCAACAACTCAAGCGCCTCGCGGTGATTGATCCCCTGACAAAAATCGGCAACCGGCGCTTTTTTGAGCAGTATTTCGCCCGGGACTGGCAGTACGCCGTGCGGGAGGAAAAGTGGATTTCCCTGGTGATCTGCGATGTGGATTTTTTCAAACAATATAACGATGCCTACGGTCATCCCCAAGGGGATCAGTGTCTCTGTCAAATCGCTCAATGTTTGCGAAGCGGTTGTCGGCGCTCGACGGATATTGTGGCCCGTTACGGCGGCGAGGAATTTGTCCTGGTCTTATTGGGCACTAAACCGGAAGCGGCGCTGAAGATTGTCAAGAAAATACAGGGCGAGCTAGCGGCCCAGAATCTCGCCCATCAAGCCTCCCCCCTAGGTCAAACGGTTACCCTCAGTTTCGGCGTCGCCTCCCTTAAACCGGAACCCGGCCAAGACCAGCAAATTTTGATTGATCGGGCAGACCAGGCACTCTATCAAGCGAAGAGGGAAGGGCGTAATCGCTACTGTCTAGCGCCGAACTAGAAACGGATGTTAGTTACTAAGTGTTGGAGTAATGGAGAATGAATCCGGCGGTATAGCAGGCCTAAATGGGTGGTGAACTTAATCAAAGCATTATCCCCCCGGCGCCGTCCCGAGAAGAGAATCCAGTTCCCCTCCTTGGAGGGGTTAGGGGTGGGTATAGGGCGTTGGAACCCACCCCCCGACCC
>JBKCES010000363.1:0-13857 GCA_046304295.1 Cyanobacteriota bacterium
GTGTTGGTTTCCACCAGCAAAATAGGGGGGCACTGGGGCAGACCCTCCAGCAGTTTTAAAATGGCCGGGTGGGGGCGATAGTTCGCGGTCAATAAAATGCCGGCGATGCGGGGATAGTGGGGGGACTGATGGGCTTGAATAGCGCCGAGGATAATATCGCCCCGGTCGCCGGAAGTGATAATTAAGGTGTCGTTTTCCGTCAGCCATTCGAGGGAGTTGCCCAGATGCATGGCCATAATGGCGTAATGACCCACCAGGTTATGGAGAGACTCCGCCCCCGCCAAGACTTCGGCACCGAGTTTACGGACAATTTGGGACAAACGGGGCCAACTGAGGAGAGGTTCGTAGGGTAGAACCGCCAGGAAGAATTTATGACGGTGGTAATGCTGGCGGAGAGTGGCTTTTACCGATTCCGTCAGTTCCGGTTTAATTTTGTTTAAAATTACCCCGATAACCCGACAGGATTGGGCCTCGTAGGCTTGAATGGCGAGATCAATGGGGTGGAGAATTTCTTCGAGGGTGTTATCTTCGCCGTTGCCTAATAACAAAATAGAGCAGTTTAAATGTTTAGCAATGGCGGTGTTGAGGTGAAATTCAAAGGCCCGGTCTTCCCCGAGGTAATCGGAGCCTTCGCAGAGCATAAAATCGCAGTCGGCTTCTAATTTTTTATACTTGTCGATGACAATATCGTAGATCGTATCGGTTTTGCCCTTGGCCGCTAGATCGGCGCAGTCCTGATGATAGAGTCCAAAAGAATCATTATAGTTTTGCCGCAGTTTAAAATGATCCAGGATCAAATCAATATTCTTGTCCCGTTTCCCCGCCACCGCGTCCTGGATAATGGGGCGAAAGTAACCAATGCGACTCGTGCGCTTGAGAACGAGTTCCAGAATACCCACCGCCACTAGGGATTTGCCGCTCCTCGGTTCCGTCGTGCTGAGATAAACAGAGATCGCCATATTCCGGCCTCCTACTCGTTACCCTCATGCTAGCGGAGTTATATTAAGGGAACTTAAATAACTGGCAAAGTTTGGTTAGAGACTGGCCACAAAGGCGCCGAGGCGAGCCAGTCCGGTTTTAATGGTCTCCAGATCCGTGGCGTAGGAGAGACGGATACACTGGTCTTCCCCAAAGGCCAAACCTGGAATCACCGCCACCTGTTGACGCTCCAGCAGAGCGTCGCTAAATTGCAGAGAGGTTAACCCAGTCTTAGAGACATCCACAAAGACATAAAAAGCGCCGAAGGGCGTCGGACAACTCAAGCCCGGAATTTGGTTAATCCCCTCCACCATCACGCGTCGGCGCTGGACGAAGGCCGCCACCATCTCCGTCACGCAGTTCTGGGAGCCTTCCAGCGCCGCCAGGGCGCCGTACTGGGCAAAGGTGCAGACATTGGAGGTGCTGTGACCTTGAATATTGGCGCAGGCTTTGATCAACTCCGGGGAACCCGCCAGGTAACCCACCCGCCAGCCGGTCATGGAATAGCTCTTGGCGAAGCCGTTGCTAATGATGGTTTTGGCGAAGGCCTGGGGACTGACGGCGCCGATACTCAGGTGTTGAGCGCCGTCGTAGAGGATTTTTTCGTAAATCTCGTCGGAAACGACCCAAAGATCCCGCTCCACAATCACCTCCGCCAGGGCCGCGATTTCCTCGGGGCTGTAAACGGCGCCGGTGGGGTTGGAGGGAGAGTTTAAAATAAAAAGCTTGGTTTTAGGCGTAATCGCCTGGGCTAACTGCTCCGGGGTAATTTTGTAATCCGCCTCGGCCGTCGTCGGCACAATCACCGGCGCTCCCTCCGCCAGACGAACCATCTCCGGGTAACTGAGCCAGTAGGGCGCCGGGATAATCACCTCGTCTCCCTGCTCAATCAGCGCCAGCATCAGGTTAAAGAGGGATTGTTTGCCGCCGTTAGTGACCAGAATATTCTGGGCTTCGTAGGGGAGTTGGTTATCTCGCCGGAGTTTGGCAGCGATGGCCGCCCGCAGAGCCGGTTCCCCCGCGGCGGGGCCGTAACGGGTTTTACCGTCATCTAGGGCCTGTTTGGCCGCCTGAACAATGTGGGGTGGGGTGGGAAAATCCGGCTCCCCCGCCGTAAAACTACAGACATCGACACCCTCTTGCCGCATCTTTTTAGCCTTGGCGGTGATTTCGAGGGTGACGGAGGGAACGACCTGACTTAGGCGTTGGGTAAAGTTCATGGATTCGAGGGAGAAAGGAACGCTCTGAAGCGGTTGGCACGCAAACTAGAGGGAGAAGGACGGGGGGCGCTCCCGGGCCACGGCCCGCTCCTCCATGGGGAGGTAAGAAAGATTATGTTCCCCGACGTAAATTTGGGTGGGACGGTAGATTTTATTGACCGTTAACTGCTCTTTCCAGTGGGCCAACCACCCCGCCGCCCGGGCAATGGCGAAGATGGGGGTAAAGAGATCCCGGGGAATACCCAACTTGCTGTAGAGCAGGCCGGAATAAAAATCAACGTTGGCATAGATGCCCTTACTGGCGCCGAGGCGCTCTTCCACCACCTTTTCCAGTTCCACCGCCACGGCGTAGTACTCGTCTTGACCGAGGGTTTCAAAGAGGCGCTCCGCCAGATTCTGTAAAATGACAGCCCGGGGATCTTTGACTCGGTAAACCCGGTGCCCAAAGCCCATGATCTTCTGCTTATTGGCGATACACTCCTCTACAAAGGGCCGCACTTGCTCCACTGTGCCGATGGACTCCAACATCTCCAGCACTTCCTCATTGGCGCCGCCATGGAGGGGGCCCGCCAGGGTGCCCACCGCCGATGCCACCACCGCATAGGGATCCGTTAAGGTGGAGGCCGTCACCCGGGCCGAAAAAGTGGAGGCATTCATCGTATGCTCGGCGTGGAGGGTCAGGCAAATATCAAAAATCTTGGCGGCCAGGGGCGTCGGCTTCCGCTCCGTCAGCATGTACAAAAAGTTAGCCGCGTAGTCCAACTCGTCGTTGGGTTGGATGGGGTCGTTGCCCTTGCGGATCAGGTGGAAGGCCGCCACCATGGTGGGAATTTTCGCCAAGAGGCGCACCACCGCCGCTCGGATATAGTCCGGGTTGTCCAGCGCCCGACGGGAATAAAAGAGACCCAGCGCCGCGGCGGAGGTTTGCAGGGCGTCCATGGGGTGCCCCGTCTCCGGGAAACATTTCATCATGTCCCGGATGTGGAACTTGATGCGGCGGTGGTAGCGAATTTCCGTTTCAAACTCCTCCAGTTCCTCCGGGGTGGGTAATTTCCCCCAAATGAGCAGGTAGGCCGTTTCAATAAAACTGCTTTTTTCGGCGAGTTCTTCAATGCGAATCCCCCGATACTCCAAGATCCCCTCCACGCCGTTCACATAACTCACCTGGGACTTGGCGGCGGGCACCCCCGCCAGACCGTCTTTAAATTCTTCGGTATTAATACTCATTAGGGTTGCGAAAATCAAGAGGGAGTCAATCTCTGAAGTATACCCCTAGGCAAGGGAGGACGGCGCCGAGACAGACCGTCGCTTAACTTAGCGGAACGGGAAGGGCCGGACTGTTCATGGCGCACAATTGGGGGATTAGGACGGCGTTCTCTCTGGTTTATCCATTCCCGGCGCCGGTTGACTCGACTTGCTGATGGCGACGAACTGAGCGAATGTTTGGTTACGTCTTTAGCTCTCTCCCCGGCTCCCCCGACAATCTCCCTCGGTAAGGGAGACTGTGAGAAGCGTTCCGGGGGAGCAAACCCTTTTTAGAGGGCCTCTAGCATTCCCCAGAGGCCCCGGCGCTTACATTTTAGCGAGGGAGAAGATTTTCGCTAACTTATCCGGGTCGAGGCCCTGCAGATCCTCTAGGTTTAACCACCCTTCCTTAATCAAATCCGCGAAGACAAACACGAGAGTGGAAGGGCGCTCGTCGTACTTGCCGTCGATTTGATGGCGCCGGGCGCTGAGGTAATCGTGAAGTTGCCAGACTTCCCCAATACTGTGGATTTGGGTCGCCTGCTGGTTAATCAGTTGAATGAGAGCGCGGGTCTCTCGGGCGTAGGCGTTTTGGATAGCTTGGTGAGCGATAGCTTGCTCTTGGGAAGACCAATCGAGTTTGTTCACTGGCGTAAACTTGACTTATTTAAAAAAGATATAAAAAGAGCATTTAAACTGTCTTCACAAGGAAAACTGACTTTAAAAACCCAAGAACGTTATTTTAGCAAATCATTGATTAGTCTGACTAGTCTAGAGTCGTCTTTGGCGGTGACTGAGTAAGGACAAAAAGACGCAGTAAAATCCCCCTAGCTTCCTCGTCCGAGCAACTGGGGGGAAGTTCGCGTAAAGTTGCCAGCGCTCTCTAAAAGCGAATCACCCTAGCGCCGAGCCGCGAGGTTGACCAGTTCTTTCGGAGAAGCCAAGAGGTCAATGGCGACAAAGAAGATCTTATTCTCCGGGTTGAGCAAAAAGCGCCAAGCCATATTCATGCCCACTCCGGCGCCGAACCAAGGCGTTTGGACTTTGCCGATGACCTTGATCTGGGTATAGCCCTCCTCCGCGGGTTCTACAACGCCTTGTTCGGGGATTAATTTCAAGTTCTGGCACTCCTCCCGGAAGAATTGCATAACCGCCTCCCGACCAACAATGGGGCGTTGGAAGGGGGGTTGCAGAGCGCCGTCGGGGGCGAAGAGTTCGATGAGGGCGTCGAAGTCGTTGGCGTTGAGATTGTTCATGTAGCTCAACACCGCGGCGTTGTTAATGCCGGCGATTTGCACTTGGGTGCGTTTGGCGACTTCCGTAGGCGCCACCACCGGCTCAGACACCCGTTTGTAAGAGCCGAGTTTATTGGCGTCGAAGCCCATATCCACCACGGAGTTGCGGAGAACGGTGATTTGTTGTCCAGATTCCAGTCCCCGAATGGACTGAAGCACCGCGGACGCGTTAGCGGAGAGTTGATAGCCTTCGGGGATCGGCGCCACCAGCCCTTCTTCCATTAATTCCCCTAGACGGTACCAGAAGCCCAATTTGATATTGGCGGTCCAGGTGGCGTAGGTGCGACAAATGGGTGTATCGGCGTTGTTAGCCAAGTCGCACATCACTTGGGTTTGCTCCAGGCTAGAGAGACTTTTAATTTCCTTCAGGGTGGCTTCCGCTAGGATCATACTGGCGGCGCCGGGCGCGGCGATGGTGATGCTTTGCCCCATTTCCAGATAGGCGAACCAAATTAGCGCCAGTTGGTCTTCGGCGCTCAGTTGTTGGAAACGGGCAATGGTTGCTGGGACGGCGTCCGCCGAGAGGGTATTAGGGAAAATGTTCCGGGCCGTATCGATGGTAAAGGGCATAGCTCTCCTCAGAAAGACTGTGTAAGCGAACACCTTTTAAGGTAGCACGTTGGTAGCCGTTATACAGAGAGCGGTTAACAATGAGTAGTTCTAAGTTGCTATTTATGCTTGGGCGAATTTCTCGTTTCTGGGAGAGTGGAGGGAAGGGGATTTCGGCTAACATACCGAAATACTCTTGCAGGCTCGCCGCCTTGGCGATTGCGGAAAATTTCCTTTACAATCTTTACAAATCTTAACAAACTCCGGCCCTCTCCATGCGACTCACCTGGCTCGATAGCAACTCCTGGATCATTGACCTCGCCGGTCAAAAAATCCTTCTCGATCCCTGGCTGGTCGGCTCCCTGACCTTCGGCAACCAAACTTGGCTCTTTGAAGGCAAGCGCCGTCAACCCCTACCCCTGCCGACGGACATTGATTTAATCCTCCTTTCCCAGGGGCTTGAAGACCACGCCCATCCCCCGACCCTCAAGGAGCTAAACCAGAGTTGGCCGGTGGTGGGCTCAACCCAGGCGGCCCGGGTCGTCAAAGATCTGGGTTATACCCGGGTCTCGGCGCTGAAGCCGGGGGAAAGTCATGTTCAGGACAATTGCTTCCAGATCCAAGCTCTTCCCGGCGCTCCCACGGGGCCGAACCAGATTGAAAACGCCTATTTAATTACCGATTTAACCACCAACGAGCGGCTCTACTATGAACCCCACGGCTACCACGCATCGGAACTGGCCGACCTCGACCCGGTAGATACGGTTCTAACGCCAGTCTTGGGGATTAGCTTGCTGGGTATTCTACCCGTCCTCAAGGGACAGGACAGCGCTCTGCAAGCTTGCCGTTGGCTCCGGCCCCGTTTTATCGTCCCCACCGCCGGCGCCGCGGAGATTGAGTATTCCGGTCTGCTCACCAAAGTTCTGCGTCTAGACGGCTCCCTTGCGGATTTCCAGCGCCGTTTACAAGAAGCTGGCTTAACCACCCAAGTTCTCGATCCCCAAGTGGGTCAGGCCTTGGATCTCAGCGCCCCTTCTCTGGTTTAACGATGAAAGGGTCGCGCCGGTCTAAACTGGGGCAAAGTTTAGGAGTCGGCTTTTTCCTCGTTAATTTAGCTACGGGGGTTGTCGTTATGGAACCGGGACTGTTAAACCTACAGGATTTCCTACGTCAGGCACTAGGGCGAGTCGAAGGCCTCGGCCCTTGGGCGGGCGTCGCTTTTATCGCCCTTTATATTTTGGCGACCCTCGCCTTTTTTCCCGGCGCTCCCCTGACCCTCGGCGCCGGGGTTCTCTTCGGCGCCGTTTGGGGATCGATTTACGTCTTTATCGGCGCAACCCTCGGCGCCCTCGGTGCGTTTGGCGTGGGGCGCTATTGGACGCGGAGTTGGGTGCTCAAGCAAATTAGCGGCCATCCCCGTTTTGAAGCCATCGACCGGGCCGTGGGGCGGGAGGGTTTGAAAATCGTCTTCCTGACTCGTCTCTCCCCTTTATTTCCCTTCAACCTCTTGAACTACGCCTACGGCGTAACCGGGGTTTCCCTGGGAGACTACGCCCTCGGCTCCCTCGGCATGTTGCCGGGAACGATTTTGTATGTTTATCTCGGCTCCTTGGCGGGCAATTTAGCCGCCCTCGGCTCGGGAGCCAGCGCCGAAAATCCCCTCTTACAATGGACTCTCCGGTTACTGGGCTTGGGGGCGACCCTGGGGGTTGCCTTCTACGGCGCTAAAATCGCCAAGGACGCCCTAGACAAATCCCTCCGGGATTCTCCCAAATAGAAGCCATGCTCAGGTTGTTTTTTCGTTGGTTGGCCCTAGGTTGCCTGCTCCTTTTCACTCTCGGCGCTTGTCAGTCCGCCCCGGCGCCGCTAGAGTTCGCGCCCGACGGCCCGGTGGTGCGGGCGGCCCTGACCTATCAACTCCAACAGACCCAACAGCGCCTAGGGGAAAAACTAGAAGCGCCGCCGCCCCAGGTCACCCTCAGCAACATTCGCGTAGAAACCCTAGAGCCGACGACTATCCAAAATCTGGCGGCTTACCATCTGCGGGGACGCTACGACGCCACCTTAACCTTTCCCGGCCAACGGCGCCGCACCCCAAACACCGCCTTTGAAATTTACCTCCAGCGCCAAGAAGAAGGAAAAAGCTGGCGCTTATTGCAACGGGAGGTTTTGCCGGATCAGACGACGCAATGGTACAGCGAATTGATTGAAACGCCGTTACCGCCAGAGGCGCCGTCTTCTAGTTCCTAGGGGGCAATGGAGCGCGAAGTTCCCCCATGCCAAGACTGAAAATGGAGAAAACAAAAACACCCTCTAAATTTTAGTCTCCTTCAAGCCCATCTTCCCCCAGGGGGAGTATCCTGAGATATCGCTTTCGTTCTTAACCATCGCCGTGTGGGTTTTTTCCGCCACCAATCAACTTCTCCTGCCCACCTGTGTCGCCCTCGGTAATTTTGACGGGGTTCATCTGGGGCATCAAACTATTTTGCGCGGTTTGGTGAAAACCTGTCAACGAACCGGCGGCCACAGCGCCGTGGTCAGTTTTAATCCCCATCCCCGGGCCTTCTTTTCCGGTCAGTCCCAATCCCTGCTCACGCCCCAGGCGGAAAAGGCGGCTCTGTTGTCGGAATTGGGGGTTGAACAATTGGTGCTTTTACCTTTTGACGACAATCTAGCCCGCCTCAGTCCCCGGGACTTTGTGGAACGGATGATTGTGGGACAACTTCAGGCCAAAACCATCGCCGTCGGCGCCGATTTTCATTTTGGCTACCAGCGCCAGGGAACGGCGACGGATTTACAGCGCCTAGGAGCAATCTGGGGCGTGGACGTGGAAATTTCGGCGCTGAAAACTGAAAATGAGACTCGCATTAGCAGTTCCCGTATCCGCGCGGCGCTAGGGGAAGGAAAAATTGAAGTGGCGAATCGTTGGTTAGGACGCCCCTATTGTTTACAGGGAACCATCCTTGAGGGGCGCCAGTTGGGGCGGCGTCTGGGTTTTCCCACGGCGAACCTGAAGCTACCGGCGGATAAACTACTCCCCGCTTTGGGGGTTTACGCGGCCCAGGTTTTGTTGGCGGACTCTCAGGTTTTTCTGCCGGGGGTAATGAACCTAGGACGGCGCCCGACGGTGGGGAAAGAAAATACCATTACTGCGGAAGTTCACCTGCTGGATTGGCGGGGCGACCTTTACGGGCAGGAACTTTCCGTTTATCTTCACCGTTTCCTTCGGGAAGAACGGAAATTCGAGGACTTGACGGCGCTGAAGGAACAAATCCAACGGGACTGTCAACAGGCGAGACAAGTTTTAGTTGTGATGTAGTTTGAGCGAAAGAGGCTTAATTTCTTTACATAGCAGGACTAAATGGGGGTGAACGCAATCCAAGGATTATCCCTCCAACCCCCCTTGAAAAGGCTACCGTGTATACACAACTGTCCGGCTCCAGATCCCCCCTAACCCCTACTTCGACAAGCTCAGTACGGCGCCTTAAAAACAGGTTTGGCAAGCCACTCTTAACTTCCTTTTTCTCCCCAAACTTTAGTCGATGACCACCTCCCCCAGTCCCCTATACGGTTTAGCGCTCCACGCGGGCGGCGCTCAGTTGGGCCTCGCCCTAGGCGACGGGCCAAACCTTCTCCGAAAAAAGGTTTGGGAGACGGGGCGAGAGTTGGCTAACCTTCTGCAAGTTTATCTGGGGGAATTTTTAGCGCCCTTAGAGTGGGAAGAGTTGGCTTACCTGAGCGTGGCTCGGGGCCCCGGCAGTTTTACGAGTCTGCGTATTGGTTTGACCTGCGCTCGGGTGATCGCTCAGCAATTTTCCTTGCCCCTCTTTACTTTTTCCAGCTTGCAGACCTACGTTCAATTTATCCAGCCGCAGACATCCTTGGCGGCGGCGACCCAGACTGCGACCCAGGGCAAGCTTTATGGCGGCGTTTACCGGATGAAAGACGGTTTCGCTGAACCTTGGAACCAGAACCCGGAGCTAAACGACCGTCTCTGGGTGCCGGCGGAGTGGGACGCTTATCTGGAAACCTTGCCCCAACCCCCCCTACGGCTCCAGACCGCCGATCACTTGGGGGAAAAGGTGCCGGCACTGTTAACGCTAGCGGAGGCCCAATGGCGCTCCGGCGCTCGTCCCTCCTGGGAAACCGCAACCCCCTTCTACGGTTAGCGCCGCCTTAATTCGGCGCCGGGGCGAAGACTTCCAACGCCTTGGGGCAGAGTTCAAACAGCGCCGGGGTCTGGGCGGTGATTTCTCCGTCAGTATTGATGTGTTTGGAATGGCGGGTGGAGAGGCTAATCTTTTGACCGCTCCAGTGGGAAATACCGATGTGGTCGCCCAACTGTCCCGTTTTCAGCGCCGAAAAGAGGAAAAAAATATGCCACCAGTGGGGAATTTCGAGGCTGTATAAATCTAGGCGCTGGTCGTCGATGGCGGCGTCTTCAACAATGGTGAGACCGCCGCCGTAGTGGCGCCCGTTGCCCACCGCGATTTGCAAGGCCCGGCGCCGGATCGGCTCCCCGTCGTCGATTTGCAGTTCGACGCTAAAGCGCTTGGCTTTGAGGAGAGTCCGGGCCGCGGCTAGGGCGTAGGCGAAGACTCCCCAACGGCGCTTGCTGTCTTTGGATAGCGCCTGGGTAATTTTAATGCTCAAGCCGCAACTGGCGACGTTAAAAAAATATTTGCCGTTGACTCGTCCCAGATCAATCGCTTGACGATGCCCTTGGGCGATAACGGCGCAGGCCTCCGGTAGAGTTAAGGGAATTTTCAGGGTGCGGGCTAAATCGTTGGCGGTACCCAGGGGCAAAATTCCCAGGGGTAACCCCGTTTCCACCAGAGCTTCCGCCGCCATGTTAAAGGTGCCGTCGCCCCCGCCAATGACCACGGCGCCGACCCGATGGCGATAGCGATAAATACAGCGCCCAAAGTCCTCGGGTTCTCGAATCTGACCCACAATATAGTTAACGCCCAAATCGTTGAAATTCGCTACCGCCTCGCCAAAGCGGAGGAGTCCTCGTTGGGAGTGGAGGTTGATCAGCAACAAAATCGGCTTCGTCATTACGGTTCCCAAATCGTTATTACTGTTGACTAGCCCTCCGCGCCGAATGATTTCTAGAAACTAAAGCCTCGCTTCCCCCTTATGCTCCCCAGACATTAGCGTTCGTTGTAGAGCGAGGCTCTCCGGCGCCGGGGACGGTTTAACGGCCATTTGGTCGAGGGAAAGTAACGGAACCGGTCTGCTCTGGTTGTCCCAAGCTAGGGCGACTTTGAGGTTTTGAATCACAGTGATCCATTGGGGATGTTGAAGATGACGATTTAAAAACTCCTCGATGGCCTCCAGTAATTGCTGAATCGTGGCCGAGCTAGATTGGGTCGGCAGTTGGGCTAATTTAATCTGCACGCGAAATAAAACCACGGCTTGCCAACGCTGAGGGGCGACTTCCAAGGAGTGCAACACCTCGAAGCATTGGTTGACTTGTAATTCGTCTTTTCCGGGCAAGGTGGCGCGGAGCGCTGCGTTAATGGCGTCGGTTACCTGTTGCTTGATCTGATTCATCACCGTGTAATGAAAGACCTCTTCATCCAGACGCATCCGTAGGTAGTCTAGGCTCAAATGACGAGCGCCGAGTAAATCCGGGTCGCTTTCCCGCTGTCGGAGGGCGGGAATTGCGGTTTGTAGCTCTTGCTCCAGGGTCTCCACCCGATCTTGACTCTGCCGCAGACGACGCCGAGCTTGCAGAAGCCGCCACTGGCTCCAGAGGGAGACGACTAGCAGAAGGCCGCTTAGCCCGAAACTGACCTCTAACCAAGGGGCGGAAGGGGGTTCCTCCCGAGACGGCGCTAGGGACGACTCCGAGGAAATCTGGGCCAGAACGGGGCTAGAGGGAAAGATGCGGGAGAACGGGAGGGTACTCATCAGCAAGCGCTACGCTAGCGGTGATCGGCCGTCGCCCCACATTATACCGCCATAACTTCTCTGTCTTGGGGGGTTTGGCAATCCCGACGGCGGGAGCGGTTCTAAGATAATACTAGAAAAACTCCTCCCGGATTGACTGTTATGACTCTCATCTCCCGCAATCCCTATACCGGCGCCGTTCTGGAAACCTTCGCCCCCCATAGCCCGGCCCAAGTGGAAGCCAAGCTGGCCCAAGCGCACGCCTGCTTTCAGGACTGGCGGCGCCTCAGTTTTGGGGAACGGGGCGCCCTTTGTAACCAGGCGGCGGTGATTTTAGACACCCAAGCTCCCCGCTGGGCGGAATTGATGACCCTAGAGATGGGCAAGCCCTACAGTCAGGCATTGGCGGAGGTGAAAAAATGCGCCTGGGTCTGTCGTTTTTACGCCGAACAGGCGCCGCTCTTTTTGGCTGATGAACCCGCAGAGACGGATGCCCAAAAAAGCTGGGTTCGCTACCAACCCCTGGGCGCCGTTTTAGCGGTGATGCCCTGGAATTTTCCCTTTTGGCAGGTGTTTCGCTTCGCCGCTCCGGCGCTGATGGCGGGGAATGTGGGCTTGCTCAAACACGCGTCCAATGTGCCCCAATGCGCCTTGGCTATTGAAACTATTTTCCAGGAAGCTGGCTTTCCTACCGGCGCGTTTCAAACCCTGCTGATTAGCGGCGCCGAGGCTAGCGCCTTGATGGCCGATCCCCGCGTTCAGGCCGCGGCGCTAACCGGGAGCGAAGCCGCGGGCGCTAGTTTAGCTCAGGCGGCGGGCGCCGAAATTAAAAAAGTGGTGCTAGAACTGGGCGGCTCCGACCCATTTATTGTTCTCCCTAGCGCCGATTTGGATCTGGCCCTAGCCTCTGCGGTTCCGGCCCGAATGCAAAATAACGGGCAGTCCTGCATCGCCGCCAAGCGGTTTATTGTGGTCGAGAGCTTAGCGGAGGAATTTTTCGAGCGCCTGTCCCAGGCCTTCGCCAATCTAAAAATCGGCGATCCCCGTCTAGAGGACACGGAGATTGGCCCCCTGGCCACGGAAGCCATCCGAGACGAACTTCATCAACAGGTCAAAATCACTCTAGAAGCCGGAGCCAAGTTATTAACCGGCGGTGCTCCCCTCCCTGGAGCCGGTTATTTCTATCCCCCCACTTTAATGATCGATATTCCCCCGACGGCGCTGACCTACCGACAGGAGTTTTTTGGCCCGGTGGCCCTAGGTTTTCGAGTTCCCGATCTAGACGCGGCCATTGCTTTAGCCAACGACGTGCCCTTTGGCCTCGGCGCCTGCGCCTGGACTCAAGATCCGCAAGAACAAGAAATTTGCATCAACGAACTCCAAGCTGGCGCCGTCTTTATTAACAGCATGGTCAAATCCGACCCCCGCTTACCCTTCGGCGGCATCAAACGCTCCGGTATTGGGCGGGAGTTGGGGCGTCTGGGGATTTTAGAGTTTGTCAACGCCAAAACGGTCTGGTTGGCCTAAAGTCCTGGGGAGCCTGCCCTCCCTACGCCTGTTCAAAACCCACTCCCAGCAACCTTTCCCCTATGCTGATTACCGATCTGCGATCCCGTCCTAACGCCGACGAGCGCCCCGACTCCGACGACACTCCTGTGGATAACGAAGACCAGAATCTTTTACCGAACCTCCTTTTAGCAACCCTCTACAGAATTTGGGAAGACCGGCAGGATTGGTTTTTCGCGGTGGATATGGGGCTGTACCACACCAGCGGCGATGATCCAAGGGTTCCAGTGGTGCCTGACGCCTTTCTCAGTTTGGGGGTCGAGCGCCGGAAGGGGGGCAAGTCTCGCCGGAGTTACGCCACCTGGGAAGAAGACGGGGTTGTCCCCTGTCTAGCGCTAGAAATGGTTTCCCATACGGCGCGGGGAGAGTATCGGGAGAAATTAGCCTTATACCAAAAACTCGGGGTTCTGTATTACGTTGTCTATAACCCGGAGTTTTACCTGCGAGATCAGCATGATCCTCTAGAGGTTTATCGCCTGGAAAACGGCGCTTATGTCCGTCAACCAGGAGAGCCGGTCTGGATGCCGGAAATCGGTTTAGGGATTGGGCGATTAACGGAAACCTTTGGGGGGATAGAGCGGGAATGGTTAGCCTGGTTTAACGAGGCGGGGGAATCCTACGGACTGCCGGAAGCGAGTCGTCAGGAGTTACAGCGGGAAAGACTCCGAGCGGAAACGGAACGACTCCGAGCAGATTTAACTCAACAGGCGCTGGAGGCGGAGCGACTCCGAGCAAATTTAACTCAACAGGCGCTCGAAGCGGAGCGACTTAAAACGGTTGCGGCGGCGGAACAGGCCCGTCGGTTGGCGGAATATCTGCGTTCCTTGGGGGTTGATCCTGATAATCTGCCGCCGGGAGCGCCGACCCGCTCCGCCCCCTGAAGGCGACAAAAAGCCAGATATTCCTCGTCGGCGAGAATCCGAGCCACCAGCTGGGCCGCCCTCGGAATCGCATCCGGTGCCGTTTTTATAACCTACATTCCGCAGGTTGGTAACCCTGCTGAGATATTTTACCAATGACCATCAAATCCTTCTCCTGTAAACATTACAGGTGGCTCAATCCCTTACTGGGACTAGGTTTTGAAAATATGGTATCCATGAGGGGCACAA
>JBKCES010000364.1:0-2768 GCA_046304295.1 Cyanobacteriota bacterium
CGTTAATATTAATTTATCGCCCAGACAATTTGAGGACATTAACCTCGGGCAAAAGATCCTGGCAACTCTACAACGCTATCAACTTCAACCCCGTCACTTAAAGCTAGAAATTACTGAAAGTTTATTGATCGTCACTAATGAAAAAGTGATGAATATTTTAGAAGAACTGAATCAAGCCGGTATTCAAATTTGTTTGGACGACTTCGGCACCGGTTATTCGGCGCTCAGTTATCTCCATCAGTTTCCCATTGACGTGATTAAAATCGACTCTTCTTTCACGAAAAAGATGAGAGCTAGGGATAAAAATTACGAAATTATTCGCGCCATCATCGCTCTGGGGCAGGCGCTAGAGATGGAGGTCGTGACGGAGGGCGTGGAAACCCATCTCCAACTGCAACTGTTGCGTTCCCTCCAGTGCGAACTGCTTCAGGGCTTTTTAATCAGTCCGCCTCTACCAGCGCCGGAGTTAGAGAAACGTATCGACCAATGGGTCTGGGCTTCCCTCCCCCTCGGAGCCTAGGTCAATTCGTCGAGATTAGGGATTGGCAACGGCTCAAAACCCGTTAAATCGCTTTGGGGCAAGCGCCGATCTAGGTCTAGGGTCGAAAGTTTTTCAAGGAAGGGCACTAACTCGCTAAACCCGCCTAAGCTGAGCGACCGTAAAGCCGCTAGGTCTATATTTTCTTTCGTCAGACTACCTTTTCTGGCAACAGTATTTCCTGCATGGTAGGCTGATCCTATAGCTCTGCCCAAAAACTGGAAAGTAAGGCGTTTCCTCAAATACGAGGAGGTTTACATCAAATCTTATAGTTCCGTCACTGAAGCAATTTGGCTATCGGGAATTACATTAATTGTTATAGCGGTCACATCTAGGTTGTAAATTACCCTCTGCTAAAAAGCTTTATCTGTAAGAGTTCCAGCCTTTGGGATTTTACAAATCATTTATGACTGCTATATGACTAAGTCAGCGTCCCCACCAGTTCCTCAAATATCTAAGGCTAGCAAAGGTTCACTTTGGTTAATTTCTAACCTGCTAATTGTCTATTGACAGAGGGGTGACTTTAATGTATAGTTGGTAATATCCTGACAAATTTTTCTTTTTTCCATCTTAATTTTTTGTCTAAAAAATTGGGGAGTGCCATACCCATTGATGACACGCCCTAGAAAGACTATGGCTAAATCCGACGATACAAAGAAAGTTAAAATCCTCAGCGACAACCGCCAGGCCTATCACCTCTACGAAATCCTCGAAACCTACGAGGTGGGCATCGAACTCAAGGGCACGGAAGTTAAGTCCCTGCGGGCGGGGAAGGCGAATTTAAGAGATGGCTACGCCTTGATTAAAAACGGCGAGGCCTGGCTTTTAAATGTCCATATTTCTCCCTACGAGGCCAGCAGTCAGTACTTTAACCACGACCCCCGCCGCGCTCGTAAGCTCCTCCTCCATAACTGGGAAATTCGCAAGTTGATCGGGCAGGTAGAGCAAAAGGGCTTAACTCTCGTACCCCTCAAGCTCTACATGAAGGGCAGTTGGGTGAAAGTGAGCCTTGGGCTAGGTCGGGGTAAAAAGCTCCATGACAAACGGGAAACCCTCAAGCGCCGCCAGGATGAACGGGATATGTCTAGGGCGATGAAACAGTATTAGTAACTTGTTTGGAAAGTGGCTAGCTCTCCGTCGGAATCCCACTTGTATCTTTAATTCAGTGTCCCTACACTCCGACCGTCTCAAGAGAGACAAACCCAGAGCGGCCCTCTAGTCTTCAGCTTCTAAAGATTTAGTTATAGTTAACCTACCCTCCAGCCGCCTTAGAGGGTTTGGGGGTGGGTATCTCCCGGAAGGGTATAGTGAATCGTGCACTAAATCTTTTCACAATACTTGTGTGCCGTAAAATCATTCCCTATAATTCCAAGCTTAAAGAATGCGCTCGTCAACTTCACAAAAATATGACAGCAAGAGAGGTTAAGCCTTGGCAATCGCTACACATTATCCAACGCGCCCCTTCGGCTCTAGGGAGCTAGCCCCCTTCCGAGAGCTACAGTGTACGCACAAGTACATATGATAGCCGCTTAAAAGCAGGAGTCATTATGGATAACCCCATTATCATTCACGCTGAACAAATTACAGGAACCGCTTTTGGTGACCCTCTTTTAGTAAAAAGGGAGCTTCATTATATGAAGCAATGCTTGAGAATCACTCGGTAAACATTCGTCAAATTAGCTATTTCCGGGCACTTTGAAAGGGTCTTCCTCATTGACTTTGTCGTTTTTAGGAGAAGATTGGGTTATCTTACCCGGTTTTTAGCTTCTGCTCGACAAGGTAAAAGTGCCGACTTATAAAAACACCAGAGGTTTGTCCCGCAGGGGAGCGAAAGCTTCGGGGTCAAACTCGAATAAACCGGCGGGGCGCCCGGCCCGTTTCATGGTTTTCTTGCCCGTGTCTTTGAGAAAGCCTAATTTTAATAACCGAGTCCGAAAATTGGAATAATCGGAGAAATTTTCCCCCAATACCGTGGCGTAGAGTTGATATAATTCGTAGAGGGTAAATAGTTTCGGCAGAACCTCAAAGGCGATGGGACTATAGCGCAATTTATTTTGCAGGCGCTGGTGTCCATAGTCCAAAATTTGGTTATGGTCAAAGGCGAGGGAGGGAACATTAGAAATATTGTGCCAAGCCACCCGACTGAGGTTTTTCACCATTAATTCCGCCTCCTCAAAACGAACGAGGGCGAAATAACTGACGGATAAATAGCGTTCCCCAAAGAGTTGGG